>JAZQZO010000268.1:0-6895 GCA_045634065.1 Acutalibacteraceae bacterium | reverse complement strand
CCGCAGGAGAAGGTAAAACCACTACCACCATAGGCCTTGCCGACGGACTAAAGAAAATAGGTAAAAACGTAGTTGTGGCACTCCGTGAGCCTTCTTTGGGACCCGTTTTTGGCGTTAAGGGTGGCGCAGCAGGTGGCGGATACGCTCAAGTAGTACCTATGGAAGACATCAATCTTCACTTCACAGGTGCCTTCCACCTTATCACAAGTGCAAACAATCTTCTTGCAGCTATGATAGATAACCATATCCAGCAGGGCAACCAGCTCGGCATCGACGTACGCCGAATCACTTGGAAGCGTTGTCTTGATATGAACGACAGACAGCTTCGTTTCATCACAGACGGTCTCGGAGGCAAAATCAACGGTACTCCCCGTGAAGACGGCTTCGATATCACCGTTGCAAGTGAAGTAATGGCTGTACTCTGCCTTGCATCTTCAATCACTGACCTCAAAGAAAGACTCAGCCGTATCGTTATCGGCTACAACTTCAAAGACGAACCTGTTACCTGCGGTGAAATCGGTGCAGCAGGCGCTATGACAGCTCTTCTCAAAGACGCTCTCAAGCCCAATCTCGTTCAGACTCTCGAAGGTACCCCCGCATTCGTACACGGCGGACCTTTTGCAAATATCGCTCACGGTTGCAACTCTGTTATCGCCACTAAGACAGCTCTCAAAATGGGTGACTACGCTATCACAGAGGCCGGCTTCGGTGCTGACCTTGGCGCTGAAAAATTCCTGGATATCAAGTGCAGAATGGCAGGTCTTACTCCATCTGCCGTTGTTATGGTTGCTACTATCCGCGCTCTTAAGATGCACGGCGGTCTCGCTAAGACTCAGCTTGGTGAAGAAAACCTCGAGGCTCTCGAGGGCGGTATCCCAAATCTTCTCAGACACGTTTCAAACATCAAAAATGTATATAAATTACCCTGCGTTGTTGCTGTTAACCGTTTCCCCACAGATACCGACAAAGAAATCGAGTTTGTTATCAAAAAATGTAAAGAGCTCGGCGTAAATGTGTGCCTTTCAACTGTCTGGGCCGACGGCGGCAAGGGTGGCGTTGAACTTGCAAAAGAAGTTGTTCGTCTTTGCGAAGAAGAGGATAACTCACAGTTCACCTTCTCATATAATGCTGAAGACACCATTGAGCAGAAAATTAAAGACATCGTAACCAAGGTTTACGGTGGCGATGATGTTGCTTTCCTGCCTGCGGCTAAAAAGCAGATCGCTAAGCTGACAGATATGGGCTACGGAAATCTACCCATATGCGTTGCTAAAACTCAGTACAGCTTCTCCGATGACCCCACAAAGCTCGGTGCTCCTGACGGCTTCACTGTAACAGTCAGAAATGTTAAGGTAAGTGCAGGTGCAGGCTTCATCGTTGTTCTCACAGGCGACATTATGACAATGCCCGGTCTTCCTAAGGTACCTGCTGCTATGAAAATTGACGTTGACGAAAACGGCAAAATCACAGGTCTCTTCTAAACTTCAAACCATATATTAAGCAGGACAGCTACAGTGTAGCTGTCCTGCTTTTTTAGTCTGATAAAACTTGGGAGCGAAACCTTAATTCGTGAGGGGTTGCGGTAAGCAATCTCCGGATTTTATCCGTTTGCGGTTTGAAAGAGAAAACAGCTTTTATTCCACCGGGTTGGTTTGTGGCAGCCGGCTCCCTCGCCGAATGAAATTGGGCAGGAGGATCCCTACGGGCATCCTCGGAAAGCACCAAAGGTGCTTTCACGGAGCCGCCCCCCACATATCAAACTAAAAGTCATCGCCAGCAAAGCAAACTCACCCGAATAGCTACCCAAAACATCAAAGAGCGACTCCGCTGGTGGAGAATAAAAGCAGATAAAGCAGAATAAGGTGCCGAAAAGTAACACTATGTAAAACATCAGAAAGTAGCGGACAGGCAGTAGAAAAGCTGTTTTAAACAGAGATGCGCGGAAAAGATCACCCGAGAAGCAGAGAGTAGAAATTGAAAAATCACCGATAAGGATCAACCAAATCTACGAAAAAGGTGAGCAGAAAAGGTTGATAGAAAAGATAAAGAAACAAACCAAAGCGGTGATTTTTCACTCTTTCGGCCCTCCGAAGCAAAGCGTGTTTTTGCTTACTTTTGCCACGCTGGGCAAAAGTAAGAGCTCCAGCGGCTCCAGCGAGCAAAGCTAATTATGAATGAGGAATTATGAATTATGAATGAAACCGACCTATTCGTCAGCCGCAAACCTGAAGTCACTATAAAATAATAAGGCGGGTAGGAACTAACCTACTCGCCTTAACTTTATGTAGCGTGATCTTGCTTTTTATCTTATTCAAGGTTTGGCCAGGTAAGCACACGATAGTTATATGCCTCATTGGAGTGAAGCACACCGCTTGCATCTTTATATCTGAACACACCCTTGGGAATTACAAAGGTAACATATACACTTGAAAGAGGCTTGGGTACACCGTCAGTAAGTGTTACACTGATAATCTGGTAGCTTTCACCGTTTTTAGTAACAACATCTTCTGCACCTCTTGTCTCATAAAGAGCTGAATATTTCTTTGAGCCCTGAAGTTCGTTTATGAAGATTTTCTTTTCAATTTGAAGAGTCTTGCCGTTTTCATCCTTGATAGGATTACCGTCAGCATCAACAGCATCAACAAGCACCTTTTTTTCAATCTTAACAATTTCACCACCAAGGAAGATGTCTTCTGTTCTGCTGAAGCTGAAGAAAGGTGTGTTGTTTTCAAGTTTTACTTTAAAATTGAATGTTCTTGTATCTTTGGCAAACTCATAATCGTGTTTTACGAGATCTTCAAGGTCGAACCATACATCTGCTGTGGGTTCTTCTTCATACTCCACTTTAAAAACACCGAAGAATGACATAATGCTTCTCTTGAAAGTTTCCATAGCAGTAAGGAAAACTCTTATAGGTCTGCTGTAACCGTCTGTTTTTTCTTCCCAAACTGCATAGAAAGTTTTCTGTCCGTCTATATAATATTTATCACCTGCATAATAAAGTTTGCCTGTATCTTTATCCTGCCAGCAAACAAACTGATAATCAATCGCAAGAGGGATATCATCTGTTACCGTATAAGTGCCCTTATTTCTGATAGTTACTGTCGGCTTGGGTTCATACATAATACCGGAAACACCTGATAAAAGTTTATTTGAATCATAGGTGAGACCGTAACCGATAACCTCTTCCTCAGAAGACTCAAGGCCAAGAATAGAACCTACTTTTGTCAATATGCTGTCTTCAGCCGAAGCGCTTAAAGCCACAGATGAAACAAGACACATAATACAAAGCAATATCGCTGTTAATTTTTTCATAATTACAACCTCCTGTTTCTACAAGTGGTAACATTATATAGCATTTTTTTACAGCGATAATTACAAATTAGAATTATACACCGAAAATTAACCCATTACACACATTATTAACAGTTTAGAAATTAAAAATAAAAATGAAAAAGATATTTACTTTTACAGTGAAAAATATTACTATATAATATAACTCAGATTTTTAACAACAGGTGAAGTTAATGAAGATAATTTTTATCTGCACTGGTAATACCTGCCGAAGCCCGATGGCACAGGCGCTTATGGAAAAGAAGTGCCTTGGCAGAAGTGACATTGAAATATCAAGCTGCGGTCTTTGTGCTTTCAGCGGTGATAGTGCCGCAACGGAAAGCATTGAGGTTATGAAAAGCTACGGCATAGACCTTTCTTCTCACCGCGCAAGACCTTTCAGCGAATATATGGCAGAGGAATACGATATTTTCTGCGTTATGACTCAAAGCCACGCCCTCGCCCTTTCTCAGATTATCCCTGAAGAAAAGATTGTCATTCTCGGTGGCGGTATACCCGACCCTTATGGTATGGGTTTGCAGGCTTATATTGATTGCGCTTCTTCCATCGACAGCTCTCTCGACACCTTTTTGGCAAGGTACGACAAAGCAGAGATTTCACCTATGAGCGAAGCTGATATTGAAGAAATTGCCGAAATCGAGAAAGAATGTTTCAGCTCCCCTTGGAGTGAAAATGCACTGAGAAGTGAGCTGATCAACGACGGTGCGGTTTTTCTCACGGCTAAAATCGGCGGTGAAACCGCAGGTTATCTCGGAATGCACACAGTTTTAGACGAATGTTATATCGCAAACGTTGCCGTGAAAAATAAGTTCAGGCGATGCGGCATAGGTTTCACTCTGTTGGACTCTGCCGAAAAAACAGCTTTGGATAAGGGTTGCAGTTTCATCTCTCTTGAAGTGAGAGTCAGCAACATCCCTGCAATAAAGCTCTATGAAAAGCGCGGTTATATTTCTCAAGGTCAGCGTAAAAACTTTTACTCCAACCCTACGGAAAATGCTCTTATTATGACAAAAATATTCAGCGAGGAATAAATATATGAAAATTTTAGCTATAGAATCATCCTGTGATGAAACTGCGGCAAGCGTAGTTGAAGACGGCAGAAAAGTTCTCTCAAACGTTGTAGCTTCTCAGGTTGCAGAACATAAAATTTACGGTGGTGTTGTGCCTGAAATTGCATCTCGCCGTCACGCCGAAGCTATCAGCGGTGTAGTTGAAAAGGCTCTCTCAGATGCAGACTGTACCCTTGAAGATTTAGATGCTGTTGCAGTAACATATGCTCCGGGACTAATCGGTGCTTTGTTGGTGGGAGTAAACTATGCAAAAGGTCTTTCATACGCTAAAAATCTCCCTCTTATCCCTGTGCACCATCTTCGTTCACACATTGCCGCCAACTATATCACCCACCAGGAACTCAAACCGCCTTTCTTCTGCCTTGTTGTCAGCGGTGGTAACACTATGATGGTTGAGGTCAAAGATTACACAGATTTCCGTGTCATCGGCAGAACAAGAGACGACGCAGCAGGCGAAGCCCTCGACAAAGCCGCAAGAACTATGGGCATTCCCTACCCCGGCGGGCTCAATATGGACAAACTTGCAAAGGGCGGTGACAACACTGCTTATAAATTCCCCACACCAAAGGTTGAAGGTTGTCCTTATGATTTCAGCTTCTCGGGTCTTAAGACCAGCGTTATCAACACCATTCACAACGCAACCCAAAAAGGCATCGAAATCAACAAGGCGGACCTTGGTGCATCATTTATGAAAGCTGTTTCAAACTGTCTTATCAAAAATACAGAAAAGGCTATGGAAGATACAGGCAACACCACCCTTGTACTTGCAGGCGGTGTATCTGCTAACTCTGTTCTTCGTGCTGATGTGATTGAGCTTTGCAAAAAGCACGGCTGGAAACTCTATCTGCCTGAGCTTTCACTTTGCGGTGACAACGCTGTTATGGTAGGTTCACAGGGTTATTATGAATATCTTGCAGGCAATGTTGCGGGTCTCGAACTCAACGCTTTTGCAGGCAAGAGCATTGATGAGTGATTTCTGCCCTTTAACTAAAGTTTGATGTAAAGGAGTGACGGTACGGTCGCTCCTTTTTAGTTTGATGTAAAGGTCAGCAGGCGGCTCCATTAAATCGCCCCGGGCGATTTACAGCGACAACGTCGCTGAGCCGAAGCCACGTTGGCTTCGGCTATGGAGCCGCCGCACCCACCTTAAGCCCGATACAAAACCCTTGACTTGCACGTTATAATGTAATATAATTAAATATCAGTCAATATAAAATCCGCTCAGAAAAGAGGTTAAAATATGAGTAATTACAAAATTGCCACAAAATGTATCCACAGCGGATACACACCTAAAAACGGTGAGCCCAGACAGATTCCCATCTGCCAAAGTACAACCTATAAATACGATTCAAGCGTAGAAATGGGCAAACTCTTCGACCTTGAAGCTTCAGGCTATTTCTACACACGACTCCAGAACCCCACCAACGACTGCGTTGCTGCAAGAATTGCAGACCTTGAGGGTGGCGTAGCCGCAGTACTCACCTCATCAGGTCAGGCTGCTAACTTCTTCGCAATCTTCAATATCTGCTCAGCAGGCGACCACGTTGTGGCTTCAACTGCTATCTATGGCGGTACATTCAATCTCTTCAACGTAACTATGAGAAAGCTCGGCATCGACTTTACATTCGTTACCCCCGACTGCACAGAAGAAGAGCTTAACGCTGCTTTCAAAGAAAACACAAAAGCTGTTTTCGGTGAGACACTTTCCAACCCCTCTCTTCAAGTTCTTGATATCGAGAAATTCGCAAAGGCAGCACACAGCCACGGTGTACCCCTTATTGTAGACAACACTTTCCCCACACCTGTCAACTGTCAGGCTTTCAATTACGGTGTTGATATCATCACACACTCAACCACAAAGTATATGGACGGTCACGCTACTCAGGTCGGCGGTGTAATCGTTGACAGCGGCAACTTCGACTGGACTCAGAACGACAAATACCCGGGTCTTACAACTCCCGATGATAGCTATCACGGCATCACCTACACCGAGCGTTTCGGCAAAGGTGCCTATATCACAAAGTGCGTTGTTCAGCTTATGAGAGACCTCGGCACAATTCCCGGCCCTCAGAACGCTTTCCTTTTAGGTCTCGGACTTGAAACTCTCGCTCTTCGTATGGAAAGACACTGCTCAAACGCTACAGCAGTTGCAAAATACTTAAGCGAAAGCGACCTGGTTTCCTGGGTATCATATCCCGGTCTTGAAAGCGATCCTCAGTATGAGCTTGCTAAAAAATATATGCCTAACGGCACTTGCGGTGTTATCTCATTCGGCGTTAAGGGTGGCAGAGAGGCTGCTACAAAGTTTATGGATTCTCTCAAGCTTGCCTCTATCGTAACTCACGTTGCAGACAGTAAGACCTGCGTACTTCATCCCGCTTCAACAACTCACCGTCAGCTTACAGACAAGCAGTTAGAGGAAGCTGGGGTTAAAAGTGACCTTATCCGTCTGTCTGTAGGTATTGAGGATG
>JAZQZO010000267.1:0-20058 GCA_045634065.1 Acutalibacteraceae bacterium | reverse complement strand
ATACGGCAACCTAAAGCCCAACCGCCATTCTTGTCGGTACAGTTATTCACATAACCCTTCTTGCAGAAAAAGCACTCTCCACAGAAGGTTTCAACATTAACGGTAACTCTGTCGCCGGGTTTTACCTTTGTGACATCACCGCCAACACTCTCGACGATACCAACCATTTCGTGACCTACGGTTATACCCGGAACAGCACGAGGCACAGAGCCGTGCTTGATATGTAAATCACTGCTGCAGATACTGCTCATCGTCACTCTCACAACCGCATCACGAGTGTCGATGATTTCGGGTTTGGATTTAGTGGTGAGTTCAAATTTATTGTGTGATTTGTAGATGTAGGATAGCATGGTGGGTACTCCTGTTGAATTTTAATTTTTCATATCAGATATAAGAATATATTTAACGAAACATTGATATAATACATTATTACATAGAATTAAGATGTTTTATAGTGTTCATAATTTCGCTTAAATAGGTAAAATGTAATTTGGGCAAGAGATCGTTCACCTTATTACAATCGCTAAAAAAATGCTTTCTGTTTTTTACTGTCAATAAGTTTCCATCGTTATAATCTGGTAATAGCATAAATTTTTCTACTATTTCATTATTTTTAAACGAAATATATACTTTGGGATTTTGTTCCAAAGAACCATTATGAACCACTTCATTTCTTAGTGTTTCTATAAGTTTAACCGTATCACTTCTAACAAATATAGTGCCGGCACATTTAATTGATAAACGCTTCCTATCACCCCAAAGTATTTTTGCACTTTTGGCTTTTTTGAAATTTTCAAAACTATCATGTTTACACTCAAACTCATAGCAAATCTTTGTAAGTATATCCAAAATAGAATATGCTTTTGTAAAATAACTTTCAAGAAGTGAAGATAAATATCGTGATTCTTGAGAACTCAACATCATCGTAGTATCCTTTTTATCTGTTAAACGATTTTTTATTTCAATACTACCAATTTGAACAAAATAATTTGTAAATGAATAGTCCATTCCCTCAAGTAAATTTTGTACTGTTGCTATTAAGAATTGTATATCAACTAAATATAGATGCTTATATAAATTAGGAACTTTATCTTTATATTCTTCCACAAGTTTTAAAAATGATTTTGAATCCAAACCACAATTGGAATCATATCCTGCATCCTGAACAAAAACAGGCATTCCACCTAATTCTAAATAATATTTATCTACATCTTCAAAAAGCAAATCTCTCATTTTGTCGTACAATATAACCAATTCAGCATCCAACTCATATTTTATTGAATCTCCAGTATATATGTATTTTTCAGTGGAAGGTTTTAACATTTTCTGTACACAAAATTTTTCTATATAATCTGGAAACAGTTCAATATCATCTACAGTTCCATTTTGAAAATAAGTTTTCATTTATCTACCTCTTAATAACCACAGATTCTTAATATCAAGGCTTATTGTAAAAATCAAATATATACTTAATTATCCAAGACACTCCACCAACGCCTTAAGAAAATCCTTATCATTCTGTGCAGTTCTCTTTTTCGGTCCCTTTGTTCTATTTCCTGCCATTCTCTCCTTTTTGCCTATGAAACGGGTGAAAAGAAGATTTTCTATATTACTGTCGGTGTAAATAAGTCCGTTCTGATTAAGGGCCTTTCCGCCCTTACCAAGCACAAGAGCCGCAAGTCCGTAATCCTGAGTGACGATTATGTCTCCCTTTTCGGTAAGGTTTGCAATACGGCAGTCGGCAGAATCTGCACCCTTATCAACGACAATGGTTTCTGCTCCGTCTTTTTCAATGGAGTGGGTATTGTCGCAAACGATGATGCACTCTAGGCCTCGCTCTTTAGCTGTGCTAACGGTAATATCTACAACAGGACAAGCGTCGGCATCAATTATAATTTTCATAACGTCACCTTAAATTAAAATTCCGTCACAATGGTCAACCTCATGCTGAATTATCTGTGCAGGAAAACCCGTAAAAGTCTTGATTCGAATCTGCATTTCAGCTGTCTGCCATTTGACTTTTATAGTTTTATAACGTTTGCACTTACGTGGGCCTCCTAACAGAGAAAGACAACCTTCTTCTGTTTCGTATGGTTCTGACCTTTTGATAATCTGAGGGTTGAACATAACCATATATGTACCCTCATTATCAAAGACGATAATGCGTCTGCGTACACCTATCATATTGGCTGCCATACCGACACAGCCATTTTTATGTGCGATGAGTGTGTCGAGCAAGTCCTCTGCAACCTGCAAATCTTCTTTTGTTGCGACTTCCGATTTCAAACCGAGAAAAATCGGGTCGTGCATAAGCTCTTTCAACATAACTATTTATTACTTCCTAAATATTCTATAATTTCTTCGATAAATATACTTCCATAATGCTTAGCGGTATATTCTCCTATACCATAAATATTCAAAAGCTCATTTATTGTAGTAGGTTTTTCCGCCGCCATATACATTAAAGGATAATTAGGCAATATCATATATACTGGCAAACTTTTTTCACCTGCAATCCTGTTACGCACCTCTTTCAAACGATTGTACAAAACTACATCATAAGTATCCGGCACTTTTCTATTTGCTTGATGAGATTTTTTATTATTGCACTCCCTAAGCAATGCATATAAAGCCCTAACGATATCGCCTCTATTGCAGATGCTATTTTCAGGTAAAAGTTCACCCGTTGCAGGATCAATTCCTTCAGCTAAAGCTGACACAATTTCCTTTGCTCTATCAATATCCATTATACCATTCTCCTACTATATTTCTTCAAGTCCCAAACTCTTCAAATACTGATAAGTACCATCATAAAACTCAGGCAAACGTGTGCTATCTTCCCAAAAGCCACTAACAGTTTTATTTGGATTGCCTGTAGGTACACAAATAACCATTCCAGCTCTTGCACGGGTGAGTAACACACGATAAGCATTGAGCATATATTTCTGTAATTCCTGTTTGCTTTCAGTAGTGGCTATCTGCTCAGTCCATTTTGACTGACCATTAAATCTATAAAAATGCCACTCACCATTTTCACGTCTCATATCAGCATCCCAAAGCAAACAGGTGTAGTCAAGCTCTAATCCCTGTACCTGAATTTCTGTTGCAGCATCTTCGAGATAATTCGACGATCTTACATCACTCTTGTCATCAAGGAACCAGTGAACTGCATTTTCATCGCCTGAAGGCAACACATGGATAGCTAAAGGCTTAAATCTTGCAGATTCTTTAGTTACCAATACACCTGTACGCTCTGTGCCTCTGACTTTACTATGCAACCATTTTCTTGCTTTTGACATGTCTCGTGTTAAAACGATAGGATATTTTTCTTTGATTTCGTTATATAAGGTTGCTGCATTTTCATCAAAAGATAATAATGCATGAACAAAAGCAGACAACTTTTCAGCTCTGTATGAGCGTAACGAAACACTAAGGTGTAAGTCTTCAGAATATGTAACTTTTGAATTATCCTTCAAAAGTTCATTAACTTTACCTTCAGCATACTCTGCATCAGTAAGTTTTGGTGATATATAAACATTCCAATGAGGAAATTGTTCATTTAATGCTTTTATCCACTCAGAAATGCCAGCTTCACCTGTGTTGATTTCCTGTCCACCACCGACAAGACAAACTATTGTCGCCCAGTCCTCTCTTTGATCAAGCGACCAAATCAAGAATGCTGCCTCAGATAAAGGGAAATTCGGAACCTTAAGCTTGTTACCGTATGTTCCGCCTCTTTTCAAATAATCTGCAAGTCTTTTGTGAGTCCAAGAACGCTGAGCCTCATCAAAAATAGCCACATGTTCAACTTCACCAAAACCGGATTTTGCCATTTTAACAGCCTTTTCAGGATCGATTTCAAGAACTCCGTTTTCAACAGGGTTCTTGATTTTTGCAAGCATATTATCACGGTATCTATGAATTATCTGAATTGATTTGCTAACTTCACGGCGTGAATCTGTTATTTTCTTCTTTTCGCCATTATCTCTGCATTTCTTGTAGTTATCCTGTGCAAGAGCTTCTGTCAATACAGCAACCAACGGGCCATTACCTGACAGATAAACTGCCTGTTCTTCCTCTATCGGCTCATCTTGTCCTTGATAAGTCTGTTTTACAGCTACATCGAGTCCAACAAGCGTTTTACCAGCACCGGGTACACCGGTTACAAAACAGATGCTTTTTTCTTGAGCATCTTTACTTTTCTTAATAACATCAAGAATATATGCGATAGTTCTATCAGTTGAAACCTTGTCAGCTTCGTGACGTGTGATATCTTCAACAGTATGATTTTCATATAATGATTTAGCCGCTTCAATTATGGTTGGAGTTGGAGCATAGGGGCTAATAATCCAATCAGGATTAACGGGTGTTTCGTTCGGAAAGCGTCTCAACACTTCGTTAATTAAAACAGAAATACCTAATTTGCCTGTCATAAGTGGATTCACAACTCTATCACCATAAACAGACATTTGAATATTAGTAGATGAATTACAATAATTAGTAGCAATAAGAATTGGAGCAATGATTCTATCTTCACTAAACTTATGGAAGTTTTTAAGATCGAGGGCGTAATCAAGAACCTGGTCTACATCAGCTTCTAATATTCTTGTCTCTCCAACCTTAAACTCAAGGCAGAAAACAATTCCCTCAAGAAGCAATACAACGTCAACCCTTTTGCCAAGACGAGGAATGTCATATTCAAATATGATTTGTCCTTGTTTGTCGGCAAAGTTGTTAAGGACGTCTTTCATAATGGCAATCTCGGATTTCCATGCCTCTCGTGTTGTCGTAAGAGCTTCACCATGGTACCTCTCACACAACAAACCAAATATTGAATTGTCATCTGTGTTTAAGAATGTTCTAAAACTACTGTTATATAAACATCGGCTCATAGATAATTCCCCTTTTTTACCAGCCTATTTATAAGTACCCTAATGCAGTTTGATTTTTCATTTAGGATATTTTCTAACTTCAATATATATTATATCATATTAAACTATTATGAAAAGATATTTTTCGACATTTTATTCTTTTATATGTTCGCTTTTTTGCCTTTATATTCAATGTCAAATATCACATATATCCACCAAAACACAATATTACTTAAAAATATTTTTATTTAAACACCATTAATTCGTAGATGTGCTCAATCGCCCTTTACAAATTAGCAAAAAAATCATTTTAATAATGGTACTGTTAGCACTGGCTATTATTAATGTGTCAAAATTTTCAGGTGACTATAGTATTCGGATTCTTTGCATTTCTTTTCGAATTTATTTTAAAATGGCAGAATGGATTTGATAATTTGATGGCACATATATTAAGTAAAACAGGAGCCCTTCGTGTGAAAGGCTCCTTAATTTTTTAATAGTGTGATACTCCACAAGAACAAGTTTTGTTTGAACGAAGCAACTTTTGGAAGAAGAGAATAAGATTAAAGATTATCTTTGATAATCCACTCTTATGGCAGTTGCAAGAGCAGTTTGCTGATGGGTTTTCGGGTATATCAGGTTTAATTTCTTCGCCAAAGCCACACACATCACAAAGACCGTTGCCGTCAGCATCTTTATGACCAACAGCTGCAATATCTTCATTATATGAATTGCCGCAAGCACACACATAACTCTTCACACCTTTTTCGGTACAAGAGGGATATTTGCTGATAGTAGCTGAGTATGAGTGCTCGTGTACTTCAGGCTGAGGTGGAGTATCAGGTTTGGACTCGCCTCCAAAACCACACTCATCACAAACGCCGTCGCTGTTGCTGTCAGTATGACTCAGCTTTGGCAGTATCTGTCTCTGAATGTCACTGCAGACACTGCAGATTTTCACACTAAGACCACGTTCACTGCAGGTAGCAGGAAGAAGTTCAACCCATACGGCAGGATAACTATGACCAAGTGCAGGAAGTGTCTCATCATAAGTTGTACCGCAACCATAGGAGCAGGTATATGTAGCCAGGCCATCATCAAGACAAGTTGGGCTCACCTCAGTACGAAGAAAGTCGTGATCAATTTTATCTACTGAGCGTGTGTTAGTATCTCGGCAACGAATACAAACGCCTGTTTCTATACCTTCATGTTTACAAGTTGGGCTCTCAACTATAAGATAATCATAATCGTGTCCAAGAGCCTCGCTGTTTTCAACAGTATAGCTATCACCACAGCTATCGCAAACATAAATTGCTTTGCCACCCTCATTACAAATTGCAGTTGAATTTGAAGCCACTAAATAATTATGAGCAGCAGTCGGTATAATGGTAGCCTGCTCGGTGTAATTGCAACGAGTACAGTGTTTTGACATTCTACCGGTACTCTGGCAAGTTGCGGCAACATCAACAGTGAACTCCTGTTCAGAAGCATTGTGACCTAAAGGCTCAACAGCAACAGTAGAACCTGCTTTCACTACCTTACAATCCTTGCAAAGTGTAGCCGCCTCACCCTCTGCTATGCAAGTCGGAGTCTTAGTGATAGTCTGCTGAGTTTGCCAATTATGTTCTTTAGTTTCAACTATAGTTTCATCAGTAGTCTCAGAACATCTGTTACAATGCTTTGATTTTATACCTGTTTTGGTACAGGTTGAATCAACATCAATAGTAAACTCTGTCTGCCAATCGTGACCGAGCATAGCATCAGTTGTTCTTGTGTCAGTGCTTGAACACTGCGTGCAACGATAGACCTCATAGCCATCTTTGGTACAGGTGGGGTATACACTATAACTGAGCTGATAGTTATGGTCGAGAGTCGCTATGGTCTCAGTCTTTGCAGTGAAACAGACTGTGCAGGTGTAGGTCTTTGTGCCACCGTTTGAACATGTTGAATTTGATGTAATTTTGCCTTCATCCCAGGTGTGACCGAGGGGCTGTATGACCTCAGTTTTGGTATCGCCGTGAACACAGGTGTAGAGTGCCTCGCCGGCTTCGGTGCAGTTGGGCTCTTTGGTAATAGTGAGTGTGTAGTCATGTCTGTGCATAAGATAAAGATCAGCATTGATTAACGGTGAATTATAACCATCGATGTTAATAGCATCCCAATCTTGCTGCGAACTAAAATAATATACTTCTTTAAGCTTTGAACACTCCGCAAACGATTTATATCCTATAGTTTTAATATTTGTATTAAAAGTAATACCTATAAGATTATCACAATTATAGAAAACATATGGTTTTAATTCCGATATGCTGTCTGGTAATATAATTGTAGATGCACTTATACCATCGATATATAAGCAAGAATCATAGCTTGACCAAGAATTGTAAAGCGGATTTGATGCATCGTCAATAAAATCGATCCTACACCATGCTTCAATATCTTCAATATAGACATTCCTTACAATGTTATTACTCAAAGAAAACGCACCTGAGCCTATTGATTTTACATTCTTTCCAATTGTAATGTTAGCAAGTTTACTACAGCCTCCAAAAGCATAATCTCCTATGGTTTCAACCGTGTCTGCAACTGTGAAGCCACCTAATCCACACTGATAGAAAGCATAGTCACCAATTGATAAAATATTACTTCCACCGAAAATATTTTTTAAATTTCCAGATTTATAAAAAGCGTAATCGCAAATCTCAATGACATCTTCTAAAATGGTATAATTAACAGATTTATTTGTACAAAGATATCCTATGAGCTTACTTTTATCTTTATTAAATATAACATCATCTTCAACAACAATGTTTTGATTATCTAAATCCACACTTATAGCACTAATATTAGCATTTCCAGCAAAATTTCCCCAAGCAATTCCTTTTATATTTTTATTCAAATCAAGCGTAAAATCAGTTGGTATATCACCCTTAAAACCATAAATCCAGTTATCATATATAATTAAACCTTTTCCCCTATAATTAATCCAAGCAGTATTTTTTAAAACATCTTTACCCATATACTCAAGACTGTTAGGGAAATTTATCGTTTCAAGATATGTGCAATCTGCAAAAGCTTCATCATCAATACTTTTAACATCCTCTGTTAGGATTACTTTTTCCAAATGATTTAATCCATTAAAAACTTCTTTTGGTATTTCTTTAATAGCTATTGTTAATTCTGTAATAGGAGAAAATGCAAAAGCATTGCTTGCAATACTTTTAACACTATTAGGAATTATAGCTTTTGTTAAATTATCACAACACGACAGAGATTGGGCTCCAATTCTAACTACATCACCCCCAAACTCAATATTTATAAGACCATCACAACCATAAAATGCATAATCGCCAATCGCTGTGACACCATTATCAATAATAACTGACTTAATACCGTCATCAATTAAAGGAGATTTAGGTTCAGAATAAGAATAATTATACATTTCACCTGTACCACTGATAAAAAGCTCACCTGTAGTACTGTCATAGTTCCAATAAACATTTTCACCACACTGTCCTGTTGCAGCAAGTTCTTTGGCAGCACTAGCCCTGATATCTAAATCAAAAGCAGGCAACTCGACACCCACAAAAGAGCTCAAGGGCACGGCAGTGAGTACCATAATAACAACCATAATAATTGATAAGATTTTTTTGCTTATCTTCAACATAAAGTCTCCTCCAAACGAAGTTGATAATTTCATTATAGACCTATATTCCCATAAAGTCAACGGCAAAAAGAAAGAGCCTCTCGTGTGAAAGGCTCTGCTAGTAAGATTAAAACACTCCGTCAGCAACATAATTTTGGAAATATTTCACCGTGTCGCCATTTTGTTTATGTGAGGTATGCACGATACCCTGACATCTCAGTGGTTCGCCTGTTTCAGCATTTAATCGATGATCTAACGGGTCGAAAAATGTCAGCGGTACAACAGATGCGTAGCCGTTGCTCACAACATTGACATTAACCTTGTGCATATCTCCAAATCTGATAACATTTTTTACTGTGCCATAGATATCAAAGTAGTTAACATACTTCGCTCTACTATAGCTGAGGGGCAGAATACGATCAACTATAATAGATATGCGTATGCCTCGCTCTGATGAGTAGCTGCTCTGGATGTTACCTTCGATCATAATCCAATCGCCAACTTTGTACTCACCTATGAAATGGTCAGCGAACTCCTTGGTAAAAACCACATCGGGTTGGCTATTGCCTACATCGATTTTTACTATTGCGATGCCACCATTTGAGTGGTAGATGTGAATGATTTCTCCCTTGAGGGTTACTTTGTTTATTCCTTCTGTCATTTTGATAAACTCCTTTGTTTTGTTTATTTTATAATCTTAACCAAAATCTCCATTCGTGTTTCGGTTACTAATAATATGACAGATAGAGTGTATAGATAACTTGAAATAATTTTTTCACTTTTTCGAGAGTTAATCTTGCATATTATAATTGTCGTGATAATTCTTTTTAAAAGTCCGATGACAAGGACGAAAACAGCCTCGACTTTTGGTAGTCGGGGCTTGTTACAAATAAAAATAGCATCGGCCGATAAAGTCGATGCTATTTTCATATGTTACCGAGTATTTCTATAGCCTTATCTATATGAACTTCTTCGAGTCCGCCATCTGTATCAGATGTCTGAACAAATCGTCGGAGTAAGAAATTAGCTGACAGATACCCATCATCAATTGCTACATAATTTTTAACGTCCGGATTATCAACAATCCACTGTAGTATTTCATCTTCACGTTTTGAAATCTCTAAAACAGGCGTTTTGTCATAAACCTCAAGTCCGTATTCAGCAAAGGTTTCATTGATGATTTTTCCATAATAATCGCATATATCAGGATTCTTATCCCAATATATTCTCAAGGTTGTGGTGAGTACTATTTTTGCACCTGTACAGTCAACCAACTTTTTCAATAACGGTAGTTTTGACTTATCAATCCCTGCACTGCTGCTACCGTGAATATCTCTGTATTCTTGCGTATTAAGCACGCCGTCAAAATCAAGGAATAATACTTTCATATTTACTTCTCCCTTTTGTTTCTCCTATAACTGATTATATCATTTTTCAAAACTAAATCAATATAAAAAGCAAAATACCCTGCCGTATCAGCAGAGTACCTTGCACAAACAAAAGATAAAAAAGGAATTTAAAATTCTCCATCCGTGAGATTACTTATGTATATCTATATTATGACAGATAAGGTGTACCAATAACTGAAAAAAAATCATTTTTCTTCTCTTCATCTTACATACTATTATCATAAAGATGAAAGGAGGACTGTCATATGTCAAATAAAAAATCAAAAGTTATGTGTATTATGCTTCTTAATATGCTTGATGCAGAGCTTTCTAAATTAGTTGAATATGAACTTGACGAGGATAATGACAATACAAATCACGAGCTTGTTACAAAGATTATTCAGGTACTCGATGATGTTGATGAGGCGGTTGAAGTGCTGTATAAAGATGTAATTTAAATGCACTCACAAAAAATCAAAAATTTTTACTACTATATAAAAACTTTTTTGTTTTCAATCTTTCATACTCTTATTAGAAATAAAAATGAAAGGTTGATATTTATGAAAAAACAACTAAGTCCAGAAGAAAAATTAAAGAAAGCCGAACTTCGAGCCGAAATCAAATTTTTACTCGCTAAGGGTATCCACGAGGACACCTCAGAGCTCAGAGAGTTTCTTGAGAGTGTTATTCCCCACAAAGGCATGGATTATTACCTCTACATAGTAGACGAAGAAAAAATAAAGGTTAACATAGGATTCGACAGAGAGGAATATATTGATGCTCTATGTTGCCTGTCGCAATATAACTATAATGATTTATTTTATCATCCAGCATCTTTTGATGGTTGGAAAAAAATGATTAACGCTACATCTTTGAACTGCCTTTATGTCGATATTGACGATATAAATTTTTATGCTGATGAAAATGACAAAGAAAGTACCCTCAAATTTTTGAAAGAGCGTTACAACCTAAGTGAAGATAAACTTGGAAATTATGCCATTTTATCCGGAAGAGGTATCCATCTCGTGTATAAAATTGATCCTTTATACTTTCACCCTAAAACAATCGAAATCACCAAAGGCAGAAAGAAATATAACATTGTAAATTCAAAGCCTTGTCCACATCTTGAATGTAAAAACAGAGCCATTTGCGAAGGGTCAGAAACTTGTATCAATATAGATATTTTTAAAAGGTACACCAACTCTCTGATTGTACAGTTCGGTGCAGACTTCAGCGGTGAAGTTTTAAATCATATGTACAGGTGTCCCACGAGTTACAACAATAAAGAACGTGAAATCAAAGGTAAAATCTTCAAACTAAATGATTCTGAAAATACAGATATACACAGACTTGATTGGGCATTAAAAACCGATGAAGAAATCAAAGAATGCCGTAAAAACCACTATGCCGAAAGAGGCAAAAAGGGACAAGCTACCCACCAACGAAACCTTCAGAAAAAATCTGACTTTTTACAATCATTAGGCGACCAGACTCTTGAAGAGTTTCTTGAAAGAACAGATATTTCTGAGGAAGATAGAAATTACGCTTCCAAATTACTAAAGAAAATACTTGAAGAAGAGGGAAAAGCTGAGCTTAACAGGAAGAAGAAAAATGCCCTTGCTATCAAAACCGCCAACGAAACTGATTACTATGACGACAGCAAAGCATTACCCTATAAGCATCTACGTAAATATACAGGATATAAGCCCCAAAATAGAAATTGGAACCTTTTGCTCGATCTTCATAATTTTTTCATCGCTCATCAAGGCCGTTTAGTTTCAAGAAACCTATTCTTTTTCATCATCTCCAACTATCTTAAAATGATGGATTATTCCTATTATTACGCTCTAAAATACTGTCGTAAATATGTAGACCGTAATTATTACGATGAAATGGAAGCTACCGTCAATGCTACATATAATAATGAAACTACATATTATTTCACCTATGATTACATTGCTTCTGCTTTGTGTTTTAGCGATGAAGACATCAAAAACTCTTACTGTAATTTTTCACCGGAACGAAGAAAAGAAGCAAAAAGATTAAACAATAAGCGTTACTATCAAAAGAAAAAAGCTGATACAGGTTTATCCCCCGCTAAACAGAAAAAAGCCTCTGAGGTTGAATTTATTAAAAACAATCCTGACATAAAATGGCAGGAAGCTAAAGAAAAATTAGGCATCTCAAGATCTAAGTTTTTCGCTATAAGAAAAGAAATCGGACTATCAGCAAATTGTTGACAGTCCTAATTTTTTCAGGTTGACAATAGCGGTAGCTATTTTGTTTTTCTTGAAAACTGAGACATTTGGCAAAACTGTTAGTCTACTAAGTCTGAGAGTTCTCATTTTAATATTTCTAGTTGTCAACTGCGAAATTTTATAGGTAAAAGATAAAGGCTACAGTAATCTGTAGCCTTTAATAATTAATAATGTCTAACCCCACAACCTTCACAAATTTGGTTTGTTCTGAAGAGTTTCTGGAAGAAGAGTATAAGTTTGAAAATTAATCCCTTAATGCCTCCAGCATGGCAATTGCAGGAACAATTTGCAGTTAACTCATATCCACAGTTATCGCATACACCGTCAGCATTTGAATCATTGTGGTCAGTTTTTGCAAGGTAATCACTCTTGAAGCTTTCGCCACATTCGCACTGGTTCAAAGTATATCCCTGATTTATACAAGTTGAGTTAACTAATGTTGCTGTATAGCTATGCTCTTTAGTTTTAGCGATTGCCTCATCATAATGATCACCACATTTACTACAAGTGTATCTACCCAAACCTTTAACCAAATGACTTGATGATTTAATGACAGAGTACACATATGAATGAGCTATCATACCTACATAATCACTAATATATGAATCGCCGCACTCGCAAACGTTTAAGGTGTATCCTTTTTCACTGCAAGTCGGAGCTATCACATTAGCGATATAAGTATGTTTTTCAATCTTTTCTATAGACTCAGTGTAAGAGTCGCCACACTCACAGCTATATGTCAGTACGCCTTCTTCAATGTGAGTTGCTTCTTTTGTTACTTCTGAAATATAGGTATGACCTTCGAGTTTGGCTATAGGTTCTGTGTAACTATCTCCACACTCGCAGGTATAGGTAAGAGTTCCCTCTTCGAGATGAGTTGCTTCTTTGGTTATTTCTGAAGTGTAGGTATGGCCTTCAAGTTTAGTTATAGGTTTAGTGTAGCTATCACCACACTCACAAGTGTAAGTTTTTTCGCCTTCTTCAAGATGAGTGGATTCTTTTGTTACTTCTGAAGTATAGGTATGGCCTTCGAGTTTGGCTATCGGTTCGGTGTAGCTAGCTCCACATTCACAGGTATAGGTAAGTGTACCTTCTATAAGATGAGTTGCTTCTTTTGTTACTTCTGGTGTATATGCATGATCTTCAAGCTTATCTATTGCTCCAGTGTAGATATATCCACACTCACAACTATATATACCTTTACCTTCTTTTAGGTGTGTCGCTTCTTCTACCACTTCAATTGTGAATTTATGACTATGGTTAAAGTGCTTTTTTGCATTAATTAAAGAATTGTTACTCCAATCATAAATCTCTATTGCGTTCCATTGTTCTTCAGAACCTTCATAAAATACATCAGTTAAATTTTCGCAATAATAACTTTGATAGATTATTGCTACAGTATCTGGGATCATTATAGTTTCTAAACTAGTACAATTTTCAAAAGCAGCCTGATCAATTTTCGTCAAGCTATCAGGAAGAACCACATTTTTAAGATTTTTACAATAGCTAAAAGATATTTCTACAATCCTTTTTACACCATTTGGAATAGTATAACTTTTCATTGAACTTGCTGGTGGATAAGCATAAAGCACCGTTTTGTTTTTATCGAATAACACCCCGTATTCATCGTTAGAATAATATTTATTATCTTCATCAACGGTTATTTTCTTAAGATTCTTGCAAGAGGCAAAGCTTATATCCATTATATATGCAACGCTTTCTGAAATCGTTACAGTTTCTAGTTCTTCACAATCGTAAAACATACACTCTATCGAAGAAACACCATCTCCTATAATAATATCTTTAACAGGATAATTATACCAATAATTATCCTTTATTTCACCATTTCCACTCAAGTATAAGGTGCCTGTTATATAATCAAAAACCCATATAATAGTTTCATCGTAAACCCCTTTATATCCATTATACGTACCATCTGAACAATGTAAACTGTAATGTGGAATGTTTGAATAAGTGTTTAAATATTCCTTTAAAGTACCTGGATAATAAACATCTGAAATAGTGTAATTAAATGCATAATTCATTATTTTACAATTTAATGGAATAGTTAGTTTATTTAAACTTTCACATCGACCAAATGCATAACTATCAATTATTGCTACTTTATCTGGAATAACATATTCTGAATTGGTACTTGCTGAAGGATAGTGCATTAATACTGTTTTTTCTATATTGTAAAGCACTCCACACACATCGGCTACATAATGTTCATTTCCTTCTTCTACAACAATTTTTTCTAAGCCTTCACAATGTTCAAAAACACTTTTACCAATCGATGTAACGCTTTGGGGAATTATTATATTTTTCAATGCACTGTAAGAAAAAGCACCATCTTCAATTGTTGTTAAGGTATTTGGAAGTTCAATAAAATTCAATTTTTCACAACTACTAAAAGCCCATCCACCAATTGTTGTAACACCACTTGGAATTACAATTTCTTCCAAGAAAGAGAAATAGAATGCTTCCTCACTAATTGTTGTTACATTATTTGAAAGTTTAATACCTTTTAAACTTTCACAACAAAAGAATGCTCCTTCTTTTATTGTGATAACACTATTTGGCATCTCATAGTATGATGTTGCTATTTTTATAGGACATTGTATAAGTGTTGTTTGATCTTTATTAAAAAGAATGCCATACTCATCGCTATGGTAATACGCATTGTCTGCATCAACATTTATACTTGTAAGATTTTTACAAAGAGCAAACGCATTATTACCTATACTTGTTACACCATTAGGAATCGTTATTTTTTTTAAACTATAACAACCATAAAAAGCCGAGTTTCCGATAGAAACTACATTATCTGGAATTGTAATTTCCAATAAATTCTCACAGCCACTAAATGCAGAGTCACTTATACTTGTAACGGTTTCAGCAATATCAATACTTGTTAGATTTGAACGGCAATAAAATGCATATGCACCTATACTACTAACGCCATTTTCAACAATTACATTATTTATGCTTTTTGTTTTTCTAAACGGTGAAGGCTTATTAGAACTATTGTAATCATACATTGGACCACTACCTCTAATAACAAGTTCCCCGTCCTTACATAATAAATAAGTTACATTGTCACCGCAGTTGCCAATTTCAATAACATAATGTATATTAGCATTGGTTAAAGCTTCATTATTTACACCTACATTAATTTTTTCCCACTGCTCCTCAGTACCACAGTAATACACATCAGTAAGACTTGGACAATCACGAAAAGCTCCATTGCTAATTGAAGTTAAACTACCAGGAATCGTTACACTCTTTAAATTACTACAATAAGAAAACGCAAGTGCTCCAATTGCTGATACTCCGTATGGTATAGTAATATTTTTAAGGCTTGTGCAATATGCAAATGAAGCATAATCAATTAATACAACACTTTCGGGTATAGTTACACTTCTTAATTTTTCACAATTATAAAATGCACTACGACCGATTGATGTAACACCATTATTAATAATAACAGTGTAAATATCTTCAGAACGGAAAGGAGAATAATCTCCAGCATAAGACATATCTCCCATTCCGCTTATAATTACCTTTCCTGCATAATAATCATAAGTATAAGTTACATTAGTGCCACAACTACCACTTGAAGGAAGAGCACTTACTGATACAGCAAATAGCATAACCATGATTATTGTAGAAAACAAAATTCCAAGTTTTTTCATACATATTTCTCCTTTGCTTATTATAAAACAAGTATACTCCTTTTTAAAAAAATCAAGCATATCGGTTTATCTATTTTCAATGGGTGTTATCATTATAATTTCTAACTTACAATACAGAGTATTTTCTCAACACTTTCTTGTGGATTGGTTAAATCAATAAACTTAACCTGTACAGTAACTTTATCCTCTGAAGTATAAGTAATTTTATGTTCTTCTGAGATATCATCCGACAGTGGGTACAACAAAACTACATTGATTGAATTATACTTCTTTTGATATGCATACATCTGATACATATCCGATTGAGATATGCCGTAATTTGAATTTGGATTATCATTAAGCAACTTCCACTTTGTATCCAAAACAAAAACAGCATCGTCAGATTTTCTGGTTATTACAATATCCGGTCGCAATGAGAATTTTTGTGGTGAATCAAAGAGATATTTACCTGTATGCTGAGCTGAAACTTCATATTTGTTGGAATCTAATTGCTTTTTTATTAAAGTGGCAACATAGCTTTCAAATATCTTTTCCATTGGAAACAGCAAAGCATACGCAACTTCAGAGCCTGCAAATGAAGTGAAGCTTTTACCTTTAAGAAACACTCTGCACCACATAAGAATATTGCTGTACTGCATAGAACTACGGTCTTTTGTACACTTATCAAAATCTGTATCAACATTAGCCGAAGTGTCAATATTCTCGAATATATTAAGAAGTGTCTTCAAATCAGCTTTATTCTTTGAGGATGTGCTGAATCTGAGCAGGTACTGTAAAGTGGATTTTATCAATCTGTTTTCAGGAAGATTATTGTTGAACTCATCATATCTGACATAGAATTTTTCTTTATGTACTAGGTTATATTTGAGCTGATTATTAAAATCAATCTTACCCTTACAAACATTAAGATTATCTTCTACAGTTTCATATCCACTCTTTAAGCCCTTTTTAACAACAGCAAAACATTCAGAGATAAACATACTGATAAATATTTCAAAAATCGGCAGTTTATCGACATTGATACTCGTGGCTTGCATAGACTTAAATGGAGAATTGCGAAGTGCTCGTAACATTCTGATAAAGATTTTTTTCACTTCCAGCTCATTATCTTCTCCGCAGATTTTAGGCAAAATCTCAACGACACTACCGTCGTCCAAAGCAATTACACCAACATAATTTTTAGCGGTTATAACCCTGCCGATGTTTTTCTTAACGGATACACCCATCAAATCAGTTGCATCACTGCCCTTTTCTGCATTTTCAAGCACAAAGCTTTCAAGCTTATCAAAAACTTTCGCAGGCAGTTGTTTGTACCCATCAATACTTTTATCTCTGACAAAAGAGCCGTATTCAGTTATGGTATAAGTCATTTTAGCCATTGTACACGGCTCCTTTCATAGATTTCAGTTGTTGTAAATCTTAATATAAGCATCCTTATTCTTAAATGCTTCTTCGTTTATATAATACTTCTTTGGCTCATCAAGTATATCAAGATCACTCTTACCAAAGAGCTCTTTTATCTTAATGTCTTCAATCTTAATAAACTGTTTTGCTCCGTCTTCCGCCTGATTATCAGCGAATACAAGACGGATTTTTTCATAATCTTCATAGAAGTATTCCTGAAGAAGAGGAATCACCTTATTTTTGAAGATATTAGCAAGAGTTTCAATATTGTTATTATCCTTCAAGCCTATGAAATAAGCATGTCCGATAGTGTGCTCTCTGTCAAAAAGAACCTCAATACGCTTATTCATAATATCAAGCATCTTACTAATATCTATTCCTTCCACATCAATACCTTCAAGTATATCTGCATCAGGCATCATCTCAACAAAGTCGAATCTTCTTCTAAGAGCTGTATCGAGCATTGCTATTGATCTGTCGGCGGTATTCATAGTGCCAAGGATATAGACATTATCAGGTACGCCGAACAGCTTCTGAGAATACGGCAAAACTGCTTTGAGTTCCTCTGAAGCACCTACTCGTTTAGAAGGCTCTATAAGAGTAATAAGTTCACCGAAAATTTTTGAAATGTTACCACGGTTAATTTCGTCGATGATGAAGACGTGGTTTTGTTTATCCGATTTAACCGGCGTTGCATTACCACTGCATTTATCAACAATAGATAAAGCATCCGAAACTGAGATATTACTCTTATAAACAGCTGCTAAAGTAAAGGTTTTACCATTATTCATATCAACGATATTTTCATTAATTCCTTTAACCAGCCAATTTACTTTTCTTACTCTTTTCAGATTATCGTATTCGTCATTCCACTCATAATCACCTGTAACAACACCAACAGCATCAACTGTGGTGTTACTATAGCAAGATAAAACAATATCGCCTATTTGCATTTTATAGACAAAACTGTTTACAACGTTTTTTCCGCCATGGGCAGTAAAATCAGTTTCGGAAGTTATATCGGCACCGTAGGAATCCCATCCTATTCTAATATGGCCATTTTCTAAGCATTCGGTGCGAATGGGATTATCCCCTGTTGACCAAAGCGATACTTTCCATACGGTAGGATTTTTATTTAATCCCATGTCTTTGTTTGAATTAATAATAGGCTTAGTTGCTGTTTCACAGAATTTCTTAAATAAGCCTGGTGCAATTTCATACTTGATATCGCTGGTATCTTCATCGGAAGATTCAATTACAGGCTTAATACCCTCGATAAACTCTTCATAGCCGAAAGCCTGATGGAAAGTTGTAAACTCAATTCTGCCCTGAGCCTTGTATTCATTGTACTTATCCAGTACTTCTTTATACTTTAACTCTTCAATCTCTTCTAACGGTTTGTTTTCTACAATTGCTACAGCATAACGTGCGGTATTGTAGGTCTTACCTGTACCCGGAGGGCCATATAAAATTGTGTTTTTGTTAATATCGGTTTGCATAGTTTTCACCTCCACCGGTGGTAAATCCAATTCTTCAAGAGCAGCTTTCAGTTCAGGACGAAGTTTCCAGCAAAAATGTACTTTTCCGTCTTCTGTAATATCTTTCCCAACAAAAGGTACGACAAAATACCGTTTAACCCCATTATCATCTAAAAGAGGTAATTTATATTTCTTCAATACTCTCTCGCCGTAGCTGCTACCAAGCTTATTGTAATAATTATGTACATTACCATATATTTCTGCGAGCTTAGCACAGGAGCTTTGGCCACCTTGTTCAAGCATCATATTAAACATATCCATAACCGCAGGATGAGTAAGTTCAGAATGGTTAAGAATTTCTAACCAATCATCTTTTGACAGGCTTGGATCATATTCTTCTAGAGATGGCCACCATCCTTCTAATTCATCCAATTTATAATTACTACCATAAAACATAATGTCAAATGCAAGCATTCTATAATTAGGATCATCATAGCAATTATTATCCATTCTGGAAGCAGACATAGAACAAAGCTCACTATCTTCACAAACTAAGTTTAAAATTTCATCGCATATTTTATTGCTGTTTTCAATCTTAAACGTTTCATGTTTCCCCTTGGTACTAGGAGTTGTCTCATCAATGTTTTTCAAGAAACTTGTCCAAACACCATATTTATAGATGTAGTACTTTTCAGGATATTCAAAAGTTAAATATACTGAAATTGCATGCAAATCCTGATAATGGTTTTTTCCTTGCTTTTTGACAAACACATCAAATCCAGAACGGAAAGCATCAAACCTCTTTTCTAAAGGTAAAGATTCATCATAAAGCATCTTAAAAAGATTGCGGACATCTTCAGGATGTTCCTTTGAAATTCCCACTAACATTTTTCTTGCATAATATTGTCCTGCAGTAAGAAGATTAAAGGTTTTAGCAAAAGCTCTTTCCACCATATCTGCAAAATCAGTTGCATATATATCCCAATTGTCTTTATAGTGTTTTATTGCTTCCCACTTATAACGTTCTTCTTCATCAATTCGAGTAAAATCCTGTTTATATGCATCAATTATTTCTTTTAACTTGATTTTTCTGTTTTTTTCACTTAAAAACTTTAAATAAAACTCAATACCATTCTTTAAATCTGAATTGTCGTTCTTTTCATCATAGAATAGTATGTCTGCTTTATATTTTTCTTTCCTCTTGTTAACTTCATTCACATCATTTGCAAGGAAGAAATTGGCTGAATATGCATCCAATTTTGCATATTTTACTAAACCTTTTTCCAAAGCTTTTATAAAATCATAACAACTCTTAGGT
>JAZQZO010000266.1:0-4067 GCA_045634065.1 Acutalibacteraceae bacterium | reverse complement strand
AGTTTTAGATGTTTTAAACAGATGATATTGCTCAAAAGAGAGGAGTTGTCATAATGGCAGACTGTCTTACTTTAAAAAAATCAAATTGCAAAAACTGTTATAAGTGCATCCGACATTGCCCGGTAAAGGCTATTCGTTTTTAACAATAGTCGCACCTATAGCTGTTTCTTCAACATCGGTGAAGCCCATCTTTTTAAGGGCAGTGCGCATTGCACCAATACCGATACCGTCATAGTTTGCAATAAATGACGGAGCAAGAGACACAACTACAGGTTCACCGCTCTGGATAAAGACTTTTACCTTTTCGGTTTCGTCAACTATCTGCTTTGCATTCTGAGGGCAGACAACAAAGCACTGACCGCAGAGAATGCACTCATTATTGATAATATGCGCCTGATTGCCTGAAAAGCGAATAGCTTTAACAGGACAGTGCCGTATGCACTTATAGCAGTTTTTACAGTTAGATTTTTTTAATGTAAGACAGTCTGACATTTAGCCAACTCCTCTCTTTAAAACATCTAAGACATTTTCTTTGAAAAATTCCTTGAAATTTTCCTTGGTGATACCCGTATGTATATCGTCATCAACCTGAACAGTCACTCCAACACGGTTGCACTTGCCTATGCAAAAACTGCCTGCAAGGGTTATTTCATCGTCGAGGCCGTGCTCGGCAACTGCATTCTGTAAAAGTTCAACAATTTCCGGTGAGCCTTTGATATGGCAGGATGATCCGACGCAAATCTGAATAATCATATTTTACACCTTTCCGATAACAGCGGTTCTGAAAAATTCTTCTGCTGTTTCAGGGGTAACTGAATAGAATTCGCCGTCTGCTGTGACACAAACACCTTGCTGGCACTGACCCATACAGAAAGTACCGCCAAGCTCAACCTTTTCAGAAAGGTCATTTTCTTTAATAAGGCGCTGAAGCTCTTCAACAACCTGGCGTGAACCTTTGATGTGACACGATGAACCGATACAAACTGTAATTTTCATAATTAAACTCTCCTTTTTATTCGAAATCTGATTTATTTATCATTGCAATAAGTTTTTCTTTTTCTTCTTCTCCGCAGTCAACCGACATAGCTGCCGCAGCAATTGACATCCACTTAAGTACATATCTTCTTGCAATATCGCTTTTTTCACAAAACATATCAAGATATTTTTTCGCGCCATCATCATCGCCTTTGACCTTGAAATGAAGATAGGTAGTTGCAGCATCAGCTGAAGCATTTCCCTGAGTCGCATTTGCCCAACCGAGAATATAAGCACTGCCGTCATCGGTAATAATAACCTGAGAGGCCGTGAAATTTCCGTGGCAGACTTTGTGATGATTAGGCATATCGTCAAGCTTGCTGTGAAGATCATAGCGGGTTGTGGCATCAAGGTCACTTTTTAAAATGAGACTGTTCATTCTGTCCTTGAGTCTGCCGAGACTTCTGCAGGTATGAGACTGCATTTCAAGCTGGATATCAATAAGCATTTCTATGTACTTCTCTTTATTGTCGGGATCTTCCTCCATCATCTCGGAAAGAGCTTTGCCTTTTATATAATCAGACACAATTGCCCACTTGCCGTCAAGGGTTGTTACTTCTAGCACTTTTGGTGATTTTATATCTGTCTCTTCAATCTTAGCCTGATTGAGAGCTTCACCGAGAACATCTGCCTTTGAGTACCCGTCACCGAAAACTTTTATGCATTTTTCTCCGTCGCGGTAAATGGTTTTATTGTTCCCGACTGCAATAATATTATCTGAATTCATTCTCAGCCCTCCTGATATCACTATATACTGAATAATTATAACATACTACTCTATATTTATCAATGTTATTTTCCGTCAAATGTTGACATTCTAGAAAAAATCTGCAATAATTATTTAAAAACTATGTAAGGAATTGAAGCTATGAACAAGATTACTATTATCGGCACAGGCAGCGTAGGCTCCACCATCGCATATACTCTCACAGCTACAGGCATTGCCACTGAAATCGTTATGATAGACGTCAACTATAAAAAAGCTATGGGCGAAGCTCTCGACATCCGTCAGGGTACTCCTTTCTGCGGTTCCTGCTCAATTTATGCAGGCAGTTATGTTGATGCCAAGGATTCTGACATCGTTATTATCACATCCGGTGTAGCAAGAAAGCCCGGTCAGACACGTCTCGACCTTGCACAGATTAACGTAGATATTCTCAAGAGCATTATTCCCCAGATTACAAAGTACGCTCCCGATGCTACATATATTATCGTCAGCAACCCCGTTGACGTACTCACCTACACTTTCTGCAAATGTTCCGGTATTCCCGAAGAAAGAATCATCGGCTCAGGTACCATCCTCGATACTGCAAGACTCAGAAGCCGTCTTTCCGAATACTTCACTATCAGCCAGCAGAATGTTCACGCTTATGTTTTAGGTGAACACGGCGACTCTTCAATGGTACCCTGGTCAACTGCCAACATTTCAAATGTACCCGTACTTGAATACAGCAAATCATTCAAGAAACCCGATATGCTCATTCCCGAACTTAACCTGGATGAGGTTGAGGAATATATGAGAAAATCAGGCGGCAGAGTCATCGAAAGAAAAGGCGCAACCTTCTACGCTGTTTCTATGTCAGTTTGCCACATCTGCAAATGTCTTCTCAGCGGTATCGATACCACAATGACAGTTTCAACAATGCTTCACGGCGAATACGGTATTGACGATGTTTGTCTGAGCCTTCTTACAGTTGTTGGTCGCAACGGCGCTCACAGCAAGGTTATGCTCCCCCTGACTGACGACGAGGTAAAAGCGCTTCAGAAAAGTGCAGAATCTCTCAAAGAAATCATCAGACAGACCAATATATAAATCCATAAAACATCACAAGCACAGGCGTAAAAACCTGTGCTTCAATTTTTTATATAAAAACAGCACCTCCGAAGAAGTGCTGTAGTATAAACTTATCAACCAATGCTATAGTTATATTCAAGGCCTTCAATCCATTCGCCCTTGATAAAATCTCTGCCTCTTACAAGAATTTCGTTTTCATAAACTTCAACAACGATACCGTCACCTGCTGCGTAATCAGTAGTTTCGGTTACGCGAGGAAGATTCACACAGTTGATACCTTCCTGGTTATAGAAGTTGCCTGAAACGAGATCATTGTGATAGTGACCGTGTACATATAATGCAACACTGTATTCCTTAAGAAGATTTGCAAGTTCTGCGCCACCTCTTGATACATCTTGAAATGGGTAATGACAGAATACAAAAACAGGAGCATCAGCAGTCTTAGCTTCTTCGAGTACGCCTTTGAACCAATCAAACTGTTTATCGCTCATTTCAAAATTTGAGGGATCACCGTCTTCTGTTGCAAGACAAATCATATAGCAACCGTTAACAACTCTGTAGTAATAGGGTTCTCTGATTTTGTTACCGAGATAGAGGTTGTTGTTTGCAATAAAATCATCGCGTGACTTATTGTGATCACCTGCACCGTTACCAAGGTCGTGGTTACCCACAACAACAAGATTGTTTTCTGCAGGATTCACAGCTCTTACAGCGCTGTAGAAAAATACATTTTCAAGGAACTGACCGTTCATAACATTATCGCCGGTGAAAACCGCTGTATCAATATCCTTGCCTGCCTTGATGCCGTAAAGAACATCTGAAAGGTTGTTATAGCTTGTTGGGTTGTTTGTTTCCACGTGAACATCGGAAACAACAGCAAAACTTGTAATGAGTGCATCGGGATTCTTAGCTTCATATGCCACACCGTTACCACCGAATGCAGGTGACAGCATCATAAGAAGAGTCATAACCGTTGCAAGCAAATCTTTGATAAAAATTACCACTGTTGAAAAATCCATATTTCTTCCTTCTTTCTTATAGCTTTTTCCAGAAAATCCCCTTAAACAGGACTCCCTGACCTATGGTACATTTTAGCATATAATTGCAGATTTGTAAACGATTTTCATTAATTTGTTTATACAAGAGTTCCGTAAATATCAATATCGGCAATTCTTGCGATATTATCTCTGCCTGCATCATTGATAGTGACACGTACAAAAGAACCTTTGACTGCCTT
>JAZQZO010000265.1:0-13720 GCA_045634065.1 Acutalibacteraceae bacterium | reverse complement strand
TGTATATGTCGGTGGTGGTTTCGGCGGTGGTTGTTTCAGTGTTGTTGTTATAGCTTTATTTTTCCTTTTCGGAGCATTCTGGTTACTTTCACCTGCAGACAATATCACCATCAACCGGGGCGAAGAAACCATAGTTGACGGAATGGTATACGATGAGGCTACTATGCAGGATTACGCCAACGATAAATATATGCAATACTTCGGCAATACGAGTGCTGTAGAAGATAACATTCTTCTTGTTCTGCTCACTAACGAAGCCTGTGACGGTTACTACACTATCGCCTGGGTAGGTGACAATATTGCAGATGAAATTAACAATATGTTCGGTGAGTATACCGAATACGGTGATGCACTTTACAACAACATTGACGAATACTTCGGCTATTCTCTCGACTCAGACCTCGCATCTGTTGTCAAAGAGATGACAGGGCATATTGCAAATCTCAGTCTTGACTCTTCATTTTATTGGGAGAGTGACAGAAGCAATCTAGCCGAATCAAAATTTGTCAATATGACTTCAATGGATCTCACAACCGAAATTGTGTACCAGGCTCTTGTTGATTTCACTGATAAGACAGGTATTCCCATAGTAGTTATTGTAGACTCAGCTAAAGAGGTTTTCGGTGTTGTAACTACAACCGATAACGCAGTTACAGTAGAACCTGCTGTACCGAAGATTAACTCAACAATGATTATAACCATTGCGGTTGTAGTTGTGTTCTTTATTGTGATGGGTGGTATTTTCATTTGGACTAAAAAGAAGCCCAAAACAACAAGCGACAAAAAAGAAGAAACTCCCCCTTGGGAGCAGTAAGTAAAAAGCATCCCCTGTACCGATAAAGTACAGGGGAATTTCTTATATAAGACCAAATATATCTGCAGGAGCAGCAACTATATAATCTGCACCCGCTGTTTTAAGCTCTTCTTCATCACCGTAACCGTAAAGGACACCAATACACTTGAGGCCGTTTTCCTTTGCACCGATAATGTCGTGCTCTCTGTCGCCTATCATCACCGCAGTTTCTTTATAAAAATTATCACAAAGGGAAATCGCATAAGCTATAACATCACCCTTCTTGCTTCGGGAAGAATCCATAGAAGCACCTGCCACTACAGCAAAATATTTCTTAAGTCCAAAATGCTCAAGTATTCTCACAGCGAATTCTTCAGGCTTTGATGTGGCAAGAACAATCTTTTTGCCGTCAGCGTGAAGTGTTCTCAGCATATCTTCCACACCATCATAGACTTTGTTTTCAAATATACCAATATTCCTGAAATACTCCCTGTAAAAAGCTATAGCCTCTTCAGCTTTTTCCTCACTGAATCCGTAATACTTCATAAATGAATCTTTAAGAGGCGGTCCGATAAACTTATATAATTCACGCTTGTCAGTCACTTCTATATCATACTTTTTAAGAGCATAGGCAACAGAGTTGGTTATACCCTCTCCCGGGTCTGTAAGAGTGCCGTCAAGATCAAATAAAACTATATCAAACATCAGTGGCACTTCCTTATTTATAATATCTGTCCGTCTTTTTAAGGTAGTCTATGAGCATACCGGGCCAGTCAGTCTGAATCATATCAAAGCCTCGGTCAGCGAGCCAACCCCAAGCCTTATCTTCACTTTCGGTCAGAGCTGTGTCATCGCTGTGACCACCTGCAAGCTGAACCTTATGGCTGAAAACTATAGAGTTTGCCCACACAAGAATATTATCACGGTGCATCTTTTCTATGAATTCCTCACTCGCTACCTCGGCAGAGTCCTTTTTAAAACAGCACTCAACACCCACATAGTTGATATTTCTTTTTTTAAGTTCATCGTGTTGGTTATAGGTGTCGTTGACAATGGGCATAAAAGCGATTTCAGGCGCAAGATTTTCAAGCACATCAAGTACCCTGCCGTCTTTTGTGAGCTTGCTCTTAACCAGCATCTGATCTGTCATTCCGTGGCGCTTGATAGCCTTATAAATCTTCTCGGGGTTTGACCAGAACTTGTCTATATTGATGTAGCATCTGCCCTTGAACTGCTCGAGAAAATCGTCAAAATCAGCCAAATGGAACTGCGTCTGTGCTCTGTCATAGTTAACATAGTGAAATTTTTTAATGAGGCTGTAAGGCAAAGCAGAAAGAAGCAAAGGCTTGTTCAGATGCGAAAGCTCCATCATAGGATGAAACAGAAAGAGCTTGCCGTCGGCACTGCAGCTCACATCTACCTCTATCATATCTGCACCCTGCTTGAGTGCTATCTCATATGCTGCCATAGTATTACAGGGTATGTTGCCGCCTGCCACACCTCTGTGGGCAATAATTATTGTATTTTCTTTTGCTTTTTCCCGAAGATCAAATTTCATAGCTCTCACCTTTCAAAATCAATTACCATTACAGTATAAATCAAAAAACTCTTCAAGTCAATAAAAAGCAGGCACCCGAAAGCACCTGCTTAAAATTTAATCTTCAATTTCTGCTACAGGAGGGTTGGGATCATTTTCTGCAGTGATGATTTCGCCCTTTTCGTTCCAGCTTACCTCATCAGCATAGTAATAGGTGTTTCCCTCACCGTCAAAATATCTGTCCTGATAATATCTGTAGTTCTCATCTTCATACCAGAGATCATAATCATCAAGTTCAAATTCCTCATCTTGCTCATAGTCATAAACTGAGTCATCCCAGATAATCTCATAATTTTCATCATAGAAGAAGTAACCCTCTGCATCTACATAGCAATTGTAAACATCATATTCGTTACCGTCCTGATCGACATAAACCTGAGTTTCAAAATAGAAAGCATCTTCCTCTGATGCTGATGTATCATCAACTGTGGTATAAGTGTAAACCTCACCGTTTTTACCGTAAATAAGCACAGCATAAGGATCTGTGTAGGTGTTACCCTCTTTATCATAATATACGGTCTCACCGTTTTCGTCAGTGATGCCGATTCTGTAACTTGTTGCAGTATCATCAAGCATATCCATTGTCTGATTAAAAACAGTAACCATAAGAGCAGCTATAGCAATAACGGAAAGTACTGTTACGATCCAGAAGAGTACACAGAAAATCTTGCCAAGCTTTTTCTTTTTCATACGCTTGGGGTCATCAAGCTCGGGAAGGTCAATAAGACAGCGTGAACACATTGTGAAAGTTTCCGGGTACTTATCACCGCACTGACTGCAAACCTTGGTATTTTCGTGGCGGAACTTCTTGCTCTTTATTGCAAAGGCAATTGCCACGGGCAAAGGGAAGAAAAATGCCAATATGTACCAGGCAACAGAAAGTTCGTGGTTTTTATACTTAGCAGTGTAGTTCATATAGAGAATAAGAAATACCAATGTGAGAATATTAAGAACCGACAGAATAGGACTGAAGATAGCCACATTTTCCATCATATATTCAAAGAAATACATATCATTAACATTATACATATTATATCCTCCTTCTTATGTAACTCTGCTGTTACTTCAAGTTTAATATATCATAATCCGAGTTTTTTCGTCAATAGATTTCACGAGAATTTCACTTAATAAATTCAAATATATAAAAAGCTAAAAAATCTGTATGAAATTTTCATATTGCTATTGACATTTACCTAAGGTTAAACTGTAATATAAGTGTACCAAAGCCAAAAAGGAGGTACCCTTTATGAAAATTAAAGATGTAATTGAACAAACCGGACTTACAGACAGGGCCATAAGATTATATATGGAAAACGGACTTGTATCACCCACTTGCAGCGAAAACTATGCCGGACGCAAAAACATTGAGTTTTCAGCCGAAGATGTTGACACACTTAAGAATGTTGCAACTCTGAGAAAAGCAGGCTTCAGTATAAATGAGATAAAGCTTCTAAAGCTCGGTGATGTACCCTGCCGTAAAACCGTATGTGAGTTCATTGAGAAAACCACCGCTAAAATTGAAAGTGACAAGTCTATTGTTGAAAGGCTCGAGGCCGTGGTTTCAGATGAAAAACTTTCAATAGAGCTTATATGTGAAAGCCTCAACAGCACAATCAAGGAAAAAGAGGTTCCCGAAAGCGATATCAGATTATCCTTGGTCGAAAAGATTGAAAAGTATTTTTTTATTCTTGTTGCAGTAGCAGGCTTTCTGTGGCTTATCATAGCCCTTGCTATTCAGATTTTTATTCTTGTCTCAAGCGAGTTCAGATACATCATTCCCGAAACAGAATTTTATATCAAATGGGCTACACTTATTTATATTGCTTTTGTCAGTGTATTTTTACTTTATAAATACAAAATCAATAAAAAGGCAATACCGTCAAAGAAGAGGGCAATTATTTCTGCCATACTCTGTATCCTGCTTATTCCCGTCGGATTTGCCTCTTATCTATATAACTTTTTATCACTTCTTGATATTGATATCCGTTCAGAAACACATAGTCTTAAAAATTATCTGGTAATTGACAATAGTCTGGAAACGTTCAGTGATGATATAAATGAGTTCTTCCCTAGTGAGTTATCATCTGAGAATAAGGATAGTGCAAAATACTTCTACAGACATCAGAAAGTTATCGATAATGACAGAGACCTAACCATTTATCTGCAAAGAGATTTAGATGAGAAAAACTTTGAAGCCGAAGTTGAAAAATATAAAAATCTTGACCCCATCGGCTCATCATCTGCGAGTACTAAAAACATAAATAATTGGACACTTATATACTACTGCGAAAAGGGCGAGTCCCCTGAAGATTTTTACGGAGGATATATATATAAAATCTTCGCTTATAATAAATACGGAACTGTACGATATATAATGGAATATAACGCCGGTTCTCCTGTCGGACTATACACGGTACCCTATCATATGGATCTTCAATGGTAAAACCAAAGCTCTCAGCCAATGACTGAGAGCTTTTAATTATGCGAAATATTTTATCAGATACAATATAATCATATGCACGGGATAGAATGCATAGAAGCCGTACTGCAATACTTTGTTTGATATGCCTTTTTTTCCACCGTAAAGCCATATAGGTATCAGAGCGAACACCGCATAAGCCTGAGTGGGTATCTCCACAGCCGTACCAAAAATCTCTACAGGTACAACCTGACCCTCGAAGAATATAACATTGATGCATACCATTCCTACAAGCTGACCGAGCCACGCAAAGGGAAAGTCTCGGAAAATGTAGAAGAGTACCACTGTCAAAACACCATTTAAGCCGTAGTCTACAAATCCTATAACCGATGCAAGGGCTATGAGCAAAAGCCACAGTACTGATAAAGCGATATCTTTAGCCCTGTGGTTTTTCTTGAGGTTATCGAGCACCTTAATTGCCATAAGACCAAGCAGAAGCGTGAAAAGAACATTCTGATGATAAGGATTAAACCAACGGCTGGAATAGAAAAGATTGAACGGCAGCTCCGACACCAGAGCAAAACCCAAAAGCCGAAGTGCATACTTCTTGAAGTTTTTAGTATGTACGAAGCCTTCTGCTATCTGAAAGGCAAAAATCGGAAAAGCCATTCTGCCTATATTTGTCATCCAATCACCAAGGGACATATATGTTGCCCACACGTGGTCGCTAATCATCAGCAGTACCGCAATGGTTCTTAGCATATTAGAAGTAAGCCCTCCAAAAGGGTGTTTAATAAGCGGACTGTTAGTTGGCAATCTTAAAGTTTTAGTCATAGTGTCACACCTCACTTTCAAAGTTATTTTTTACAGCTTAAGTATAACAAAATAATTATAATTTGTAAATAGAAAAACCAAGCTATGACAAAAGTGTAATAGCTTGGAGACTTTCCTGAAATTAACATCTGATCAGCTCTTGAGTATCAGACCAATGATATCAACCTGCATCTTATCGGGAAGGCTGTTAAGAAGTAAAAGAAGAGGGTTGCGGTTAATTTTGTAAACATACTTTGGATTTTTAGATTCAAGAGCCTCAAGAACTTTATCCGCAATTTTATCGGGTGTTATATTTCTCGACTCAACACTGTCAACAATCTTCTTAAATCTTGTTGAGGTAGATTTATAAAGTTGAGTATTAGAAACAAATTTATCGATAGCCTGAGTTGATGCACCGAGAAGACCTGTCTTTACAGCACCGGGTCTGATGATACTTACAGGGATACCGAGAAGATTGGTTTCCATACGAAGTGAAAAAGCGTACTTCTCGAGAGTTGCCTTAGTGATGCCGTAAATGCCATTGAAAGGCAGAGGATCAAGAGGTGCAAGCTCACTTGAGGTGATAATAATTCTGCTACCCTTTGTGAGCAAAGGTGCGAAAATCTTATTGATACGGAAAACACCGAAAACATTAATATCGAATATGCGGATGAATCGTTTCTCATCCATTTCAATAAGAGAGTCCATATCATAGATGCCTGCTGTATGTACGATGCCGTCGAGTCGACCTGTCTGTTCTTTAATCTTTTCAAAAGTAGCCTCCACGGACTCAGTATCAGTCACATCGCACTCAAAAAACTCGAGAGAGTCAATGTTGTCATTCTTTTTATAATCTATGCCGTAAACCTTATAGCCTTTAGAAATAAGGCTTTCGCAGATTGCTTTACCCATACCGCCGGTTGCACCGGTTACAAGAATATGTTTCATAATATCATTCTCCTTTTTCGTTATGGGACTATTATACCACTAAACTCTATAGAGTGCAACAAAAAAACAGCCCAAAGGCTGCGCTACTTAAAAATTTATCCCAAAATTGAAATAACCCCCGAGGACCGATGTTTCTTCACACATCTTTGTTGGTCCGGGGGGTTACTTCTGTTCTGACTTGTTATCTAACAGCATTTGGTCAACCTCTACTTTCTACAGAATTCGTCGTCTTCATTTTCTCCTGTTTTGCTTTTTTATTTTCTTACTCTTTCTTCATATTCTCTGCAAAACTTTTTAAGAAGACTTTGGTTTCTACCTATCTCATTGGTATCACCTTTCCCTTTCTGCGTCTATAATATAACATAAAATTTTCCACATTTCAATATCTTTTTTATACAAAATTACATATAAGCTTTTTATGCAAAAGAGAGAAATCAATCTACCACCCTAAAAATCCATTGACATTATAAGTTTTATTTTGATATAATAGATGTAATAGGTCGCTCAAATTGGGCGACTTTTTGTTTCTGTATATATACTTTCCAGCAAAATCACAAATCACTCTGCATCTATATGCGAGTTCTTTTGCTCGATATTGTTTGACAAAACACCTCTCAGATGGTATAATCCCTTTCAAGTGAATAGAAACATTTCAGGTGTCGGATAAGAATGCTTATCAGGTGAAAAGGGAAGTTGGGTGAAAATCCCACACGAACTCGTCGCTGTAATGAAGGAGTTTTGTTTCAGGTGCAGTTGCACAGTCATTGGTGAAGGCCGAGAAGACGAAACAAAGTGATGATAACTGAGTCAGAAGACCTGCCTGTGATGATGTTGTGGGGCCGCGAGTAATCGGCTGAAACAAAACGACTCCTTCTTTTAGTCGCAAGTGCCGCAATCTTTTATGCACTAAGACTATAAAGAAAGGAGGATGTGTAAAATGAAAAGCAAGAAAATCTTAGCCGTGGCTCTGGTGGCGGTGCTTGTTGCTGCCTTGGCGCTTGTCTATGTCGCGTACAGTGAGAAGCCTGTTGACGGTATGAAACACGTGACTATCGAGGTAGTTACAGCTGATGAAACAGCTAGTGTTTATGAGGTCGACACCGACGGTGAATATCTCATTGATGCTATGAACGAGGCTGACGGTCTCACCTTTGAGGGTGAAGAAGGCATCTACGGACTTTCAATCAGCACTATTAACGGTGTCAGAGCTGATTATACTCTTGACGGTGCCTACTGGGCTTTTTATGTGGGCGGTGAATACTGCAACTACGGCGTGTCTGAACAGCCCATTGAAGACGGTGATAACTTCAGCATTGTTTACACTGCCGCAGAATAATGCAGCGCCGTGCAAAAAACGTTTCTCTTGATGTGGCTCTTGTGGCACTGATAGTTGCCGTAATCGAAGTTTTCAAATTTGCTATGATGGGTCTTCCAAACATTGAACTGACCTCGTTCTGGCTGATTCTTTTTTCAAAAAACTTCGGCAAAAAGGTATATTTTGTTGTGCCGGTTTTTGTGCTGATTGAGGGCATTGTATTCGGCTTCAACATCTGGTGGATAAGCTATCTTTATACCTGGCCTTTGTTAGTACTGGTGACAAGGATACTCAAAAGAAACGACAACAAAACTGTCTGGGCCTGCGTTTCTGCAATTTTCGGTCTGTGCTTCGGTGCGCTTTGTGCTATTCCTTATATTTTCACAGGAACAGATTTGCAAAGCGGTCTGACACTTGCCTTTAACTGGTGGGTTGCAGGTATTCCCTGGGATATTGCCCACTGTATCGGCAACTTTGCCTTAATGATGCTTCTGTATAAACCTCTGAGTGAAGTTATGCAAAAGCTACAAGGGTATAGCAAATTTTAAAATTACACTTGACAGCTCCCTTTCGGGAGCTGTTTTGGTTTAGTCTGATATAAAGGCAAGTTGGGGCTCAGGTGCTGAAAGCGTAGCTTTCAGCAGGCGGACGCCTTCAAGGCGTCTGCCACAAAATCCGCAGGATTTTGCCTGAGCCCCCCTCCCCTCTTGCACCTCACTTAAAGTAAAACATATACTATAAAGGGAGGTGAAACATATGTCAACAAACGACTGCACCTGCAGAGGTACCTGCACAACCGTTGCGCTGATTGTCAGCATAGTCGTCGGTATCATTGCAGCTTTTCTCAGAATTACTGCCGCAATCACAGTAACTCCCGCATTTTTGTGGGTGGTATTCGGTATTGCTGTTGTATACCTTGGCGTTCTTCTTATTGCTGTGTCATCTGTAAACTGTTGCGAGAACAAGTCCCCTTGCTGTATCAGAACTATTATTGCGGTACTTCTCGGAGCCATAATCGCAACAATTCTCTTTGCTATTGTACTTCTTGCCGTTGAATTTGTAGCTACCAGCGTTCTTGGCGCTATTATAACCGGACTGCTTCTGTTCTCATTTTTCCTGACACTGACAGAAACAGCTTGCTTAGTAAGATGCTTAATTACAGGCAGAGAATAAGAAAAATCCGACAGATTAACTGTCGGATTTCTTTATCCCAAAAGTAAAATGCACACCCTTTTCAGAGTGTGCAGAACTAGGTTATTATTCTGTGAAGCCTGATTCAACAAGTCTTACAAGCTCTTCAACAGCCTGCTCTTCGTCGGGACCGCCGGCGATGATGCGGATGTCTGTGCCACCCATAATACCAAGTGAAAGAACACCGAGTAAGCTCTTAGCATTTACTCTTCTTTCTTCCTTTTCAACCCAGATTGATGACTTGAATTCATTAGCCTTCTGGATGAAGAATGTAGCAGGACGAGCGTGAAGGCCAACCTGATTCTGAACTTTTACATCTTTAACAAACATATCAATATCTCCCACAAAAATAGAATTTGTTTATTTATAAATTTTATTGTTAATATTATATCCGTAAAACCTATCTTCGTCAATGGTTAAACGGGACTTTAAAACTTTTTGGTTGCAAGCCTAAACATCGACAAAAACGAAAGGCGTTTTTTGTGCATTTTAACTACAATGTTTTTATCTTTCGATACACTATGCACAATAGAAATTCATTTTATAAAACACTTGTTTATTAACTGTATAAACAAGAATGTTTTACTTCTCTTTAGATTTAAGTTCAGCCTTGAACTGTCTTAAAAATTCGATATCTTTTTTGTCCAGATCTGCCTTGGAAAGCATATCAGGTCTGCGAAGATAAGTTCTCATAAGACTCTGCTCTCGTTTCCACTTGCAGATATTTGCGTGGTGTCCCGATAACAGTATATCGGGAACAGTCTGTCCGTGCCACTCATAAGGTCTTGTGTATTGGGGATGCTCTAAGAGTGAGCTATAATGACTTTCATCGCTGAAGGCTTCTTCATTGGGCAGTACTCCCGGGAGCATTCTTGAAATGCTGTCTGCGAGAACTAAAGCCGGCAATTCACCGCCTGTGAGTACATAGTCACCGATTGAAATTTCTTCATCAACAATTTCTTCAATAACTCTTTCATCAATACCCTCATAATGTCCGCAAAGAATCGCGACATTCTCCATTTGTGCAAGTTCACGAACCCTGGTCTGAGTCAGAGTTTTGCCCTGAGGTGACATATAGATAAGGTGAGGTCTTTTGCCTATTTCTTCGCAAAGGCTCATATAGCAGTCATATATAGGCTGCACCTGCATAATCATACCCATTCCGCCACCGTAGGGTGTATCGTCAACTCTCTTGTGTTTATCAAGGGTATAATCTCTTATCTGACGGCAGTTGATTTCAACAAGGCCTGCCTGTCTGCTTCTGCCGATGATACTCTCAGAAAGTACACCTTCACACATTTCAGGAAAGAGAGTAAGTATATCAATTCTCATCTTCAAATATTCCTTTCAGGGGGCGAATTTTAATAATACCCTCCACAACGTCGGTACTGATAACTACGCTTGGAATTGAGGGAATAAGGTACTCTTTGCCGTCTTTTTTTATGTGCCAGACATCGTTTGCACCGGTCTGAGATACATCACTGAGTACACCGTAAACCTTAGTTTCATCATCAGCGTCAACAACTGTACAATCTATAAGTTCCTGCACAAACCAGGTACCCTGGGGAAGTTTAGCATCACTTCTTTTCATATATAAAACCTTTTCTCTGTATCTTGATGCTTCCTCAACAGTATCAATATCCTTAACTTTCAATATAACCATATTTCCGTTAGGGCGACAGGATACCTTAAGCTCTTTTTCGCCTTTTTTGTCAAGGTAGAGAGTCTTAAACTTTTTCATAAACTCAGGTGTATCACACCAGGGTTGAACACGCATTTCGCCCTTGATGCCGTGAGTCGAAGTTATTTTGCCGATTTCAAGATATTCTTTAATCATAATTACTCCTGTAAATCAAAAAGCTGCCACAGGACAGCCCTTGTTATTGCGATAAATTCCTTTAAATTATATACTATAGCTGCGTAAAATTCAAGAATTTTCCCTAAAAATTATATCGTGGGTTTCTGCATCTACACAGTCAATGAGTCCTTCAGGTGAAAGCATAAGCTGAATCCCCAGAGCACCACCGCTTATGATTATTTCGTTAAAATCCAGCACACTCTCGTGGATAACAGTTCTGAATTGCTTTTTCATTCCTATAGGGGTACAACCGCCTCTGATATATCCTGTCACATTCTTGATATCTTTGACGTGAAGCAGTTCAACACTCTTTTCACCGACGGACTTTGCTGCCTTTTTAAGGTCAACTTCTTTATCAACTGGCAAACAAAATACGTAGTGTTCTTTGCTTTTACCCACAGCCACAAGTGTCTTGAAGCTCATATCATAGCTTTGAGAAAGTTTATCGGCAATATGGATACCATCAATAAACTCGTCACATTCATAATAATTCACTTTATATGCAATTTTCTTTTTATCAAGTATTCTCATAGCATTGGTTTTAACCTGCTTATCTTTTGCCATAGTACCCTACCTCATTGACTAAATCTGTAATATTATATATAATATCATACAGTTAAAGTTTTTTCAATAAAGAGGTAATTGAAATGATAGAAATTATCTGCCCCGTATGCGGTGAAAATCTGACAGAATCAGGCAAAAGCTACATTTGCCCTAACGGTCACTGTTTCGATAAAGCTAAAGAGGGTTATGTAAATTTGCTAACATCTTCACATAAACCCGGAAGTGCAATCGGTGACAACAAAGATATGGCTCTGAATCGCCGTGATTTTCTCACTAAAGGCTATTTCGATGCTCTCGTCGGTGGGCTTATCAGTTTCATCAAAGAAACAGCTATCCCGCGTCCCACTGTTGCCGATATATGCTGTGGTGAAGGTTATTACGGTCACAGAATCAAAGACGAAATCGACTGCGATATGTTAGGTTTTGACCTTTCAAAAGAGATGGTACGCCTTGCTGCTAAGCGTAAAAACGGCATAACTTATTTCGTGGGCAACCTTGCAAGAATTCCTGTCAAAGATAAAAGCGTAGACATATCACTTCACCTTTTTGCCCCCTTTCACGAGAAAGAATTCAGCCGTATCACTAAAGACGGTGGCTATATTATCAGCGTTGTGGCAGGTGAAAATCACCTTTTTGAGTTGAAAGAATTGCTATATGACACCCCATATAAAAATGACGAAGAACCACCGGAGACATCAAAGCTCACTCTTTTAGAAAAGAGAAAAATCACTGCGAAAGTAAATCTCTCTTCAAATGATAATATTATGGCACTGTTTAAGATGACACCATACTATTATCACACCAAAGATGAGGACAAGGCGAAGCTTGCTGACATAAGGGAAATGGATATAACCACCGAGTTTGTGATGTTTATATATAAGGTCTGATGAAAGGGCAGCGGCGGCTCCATTGACGAACTGCGTTCGTCCCGCAGGCACAGCCTGCGGAAAAATCGTCTGCGACGATTTTTATGGAGCCGCACCCCATCTTTTGCAGACACCGGCTAAAAAGTAAGGGCACCCATCGGGGTGCCCTTTTAAGTTTATTATAAATCTTTGAGATGCTTGCTTCTGCTGGGATGTCTTAATTTTCGAAGAGCCTTTGCTTCAATCTGTCTGATACGCTCTCTTGTTACATTGAAAGCCTTACCAACCTCTTCAAGAGTCTGAGGTGTACCCTCGCCGAGACCAAAACGAAGTCTTAAAACTTCAGCTTCTCTTGGGGTGAGAGTTTCGAGAACCTCATTGACCTTAGTCTTGAGGAAAGTCATAGCTGCAGCGTCAGCAGGTGAAAGTGCATCTTCGTCGGGAATAAAGTCACCAAGATGGCTGTCTTCCTCTTCACCGATGGGAGTTTCGAGAGAAACGGGTTCCTGTGAAATACGAAGAATTTCTCTTACCTTGTCAACACCGAGTCCGAGTTCCTTTGCTATATCTTCAGGAGTTGGCTCTTTGCCGTCGCGGTGAAGAAGCATATTGCTTGCCTTCTTAACCTTATTTATAGTTTCAACCATATGAACCGGGATACGGATTGTTCGACCCTGGTCAGCAATAGCTCTTGTGATTGACTGTCTGATCCACCAGGTAGCATATGTTGAGAACTTGAAGCCCTTGGAGTGATCGAACTTATCAACAGCCTTAATAAGACCTAAGTTACCCTCCTGAATAAGGTCAAGGAACATCATACCTCTGCCCACATATTTTTTAGCAATACTTACAACAAGACGAAGGTTTGCCTTGGTAAGAATTTCTTTAGCTTCTTTATCGTTATTTTCGATTCTGATGGCAAGTTCGATTTCCTCTTCAGGTGATAAAAGGGGTACTCTGCCGATATCTTTGAGGTAAACCTTAACGGGGTCATCGATAACACTCTTAGCATCGAGAGCTGAAACAGAAACACTGTCATAGTCTTTAGGCATATCAATATCAACAGTGATATCATCAATAGCATCATCACTGAAGTCGTCTATAATTTCTACGCCTTTGCTTTCGAGCTTAGAATATATTTCGTCCATTTTTTCCATATCAACATCAGCCTCAACGATGACAGCGTCAATCTCTGAGGAGTTGATTTTTCCGTTGGCTACAGCCTTATCAATAAGAGCTTTTAAGAGTAATTCCTTGTCATGATTATCCATAAGTATACTTCCTTGCCTTTCTATTTGGTATATTATAATCTATAATTCACTTTTTAGCAAGAGTTTTTTTAATTTATTGCTTATT
>JAZQZO010000264.1:0-2121 GCA_045634065.1 Acutalibacteraceae bacterium | reverse complement strand
AAAGTACTCAACTGTAGCAGGCAATGCTATTACAATTCCTGAGTTTTTCTCAAACCGTTATAAAGAGAAGAAGAACATCATTATGACACTTTCCGCAATTTTTATTCTTATCTTCTTCACGGTATATGCTTCAAGCTGTTTCGTAACCTGCGGTAAGCTCTTCAGTACACTTTTCGGTTACAGCTATCATTCAATGCTTATTGTAGGTGCTGTATTCGTTGTTGTGTATACATTCCTTGGCGGATTCCTTGCAGAGAGTGTATCTGACTTTATGCAGGCAGTTGTTATGGTTATAGCTCTTGTTACAGTTCTTGTTATGGGTACTGCTAATGCAGGCGGTTTAGATGCTGTTATCGAAAACGCAAAGGCAATTCCCGGTTACTTCTCACTTACAACTTTAGCTTCACCTATTACTAATGCAGACGGTGTACAGCAGGTTGTAGACGGTGTCGCACAGTTTGGAGAACCCGGCAAATATGGACTTCTCACTATACTTTCAACTATGTCCTGGGGTCTCGGTTACTTCGGTATCCCTCAGGTACTTCTCAGATTTATGGCTATCAGAAAGACAAGCGAACTCAAGAAGTCACGCCGTATTGCTACAGTATGGGTTGTAATTTCACTCTTTGCTGCAGTTTGTATCGGTGTTATTGGCAGAGCTATCTTCCCGGTTAAGGAAAATCTCCTTACAAGCGGCGGTGCTGAGAATGTTTTCATCAACCTCTCAGAGTACCTTCTTCCTGCGCTTCTTGCAGGTGTGGTTATGGCAGGCGTCCTTGCTGCAACCATCAGCTCATCTGACTCATATCTTCTTATTGCTTCTTCAGCTTTTGCTAAGAATATCTATGAGAAGTCACCCAAGGCTGCTAAGTTCTACACAATGCTCACTAAGAAAAATGCTGACGACAAGGCTGTAATGTGGGTTTCAAGAATAGCTCTTCTTATTATCTCAATCCTCGGTATTGCTATTGCCTGGGATGAAGACAGTGTTATCTTTGATATAGTATCATTTGCTTGGTCAGGTTTCGGTGCTACATTTGGTCCTATTATGCTCTTCTCACTTTTCTGGAAGAGAACAACATATCTCGGTGCAATCGCAGGTATGGTATCAGGTGCAGGTATGGTATTCTTCTGGAAACTTGTGCTCAAACCTCTCGGCGGTATTTTCGGCATCTACGAGCTTATGCCCGCCTTCCTTTTCTCTTGCTTATTTATCGTTGTTGTTTCACTTCTCACAAAGAAGCCTTCAAAGGAAATTGAAGACGAGTTTGAAATGGCAAAATCAGGCGCAATTGAAGACTGATACAGGATCTTTGATTCTTTTCGGCAATATGAAAATAATATCTGCACGGAGACGGTGAGATAAAATAAGTGTCCGAATATTGTGTGGCGGGTAGGTTTATTGATACCTATCCGCCATTTTTGTCGGTGTCTCCGTATATTTCGGGTTAGATTAAAACGTGTAGATGCTGATATGTAATCGATGTTACTGATATGTGAGATATGAATTAAAACAAGATTTTTAAATTGTTTATTTTTCTTGACAATTGCATCTTTTGTGTTATAATGATATAGTATATGCGGATGTGGTGGAATTGGCAGACACGCAAGATTTAGGTTCTTGTACCGTAAGGTGTGCAGGTTCAAGTCCTGTTATCCGCACCAGAAAAAAGCAATCAACTTAAACTGTTGACGTTCTTAAAAACGGACAATCAGGACTTGAAATAGGAACAGTGGTTAATCTATGTCTGATGTATATCAAGAGTCAAGGTCAAGTCCTGTTATCTGCACCAAATTTATGGGGAATTTGGTGCCTAAGTGTTAAAGTGAAAGGAATTTCTTATGAACAAAGTTACTATTATCGGCACAGGCAGTGTTGGTTCAACTATTGCTTACACTCTTACTGTTGCGAACATCGCTACAGAAATTATTATGATTGATATCAACGGTGATAAGGCTATCGGTGAAGCAATCGATATCCGTCAAGGTACACCTTATACAGGCTCTTGTTATGTTTATGCGGGTGACTATAGTGATGCTGTTGATTCAAATATTGTTATCATCACTTCAGGTGTTGCAAGAAAGCCAGGTCAGACCCGTCTTGAACTTGCTCAGACTAAC
>JAZQZO010000263.1:0-7088 GCA_045634065.1 Acutalibacteraceae bacterium | reverse complement strand
ACCCTCCAAAATAATATATCTAGTGTTTATTATATCAAAAGCAAATAAAAAATACAACCTTTTGTGGATTAAAAAAAGTGTTACAGATAAATTTCTGCAACACTTTTACCTTTAATGACTATTTATCAACCGGTCTGAGATTCAAATGTGGTTATGATGAAAAGTGCAAGCTTCTCAGCAGGAGTCATCTCACTCTCATCTTTATTTTTCAGTTTGTCCTCGACAGCTTGGAAATCACCGAAAATTGCCCCCTCAACCATAGAGTCAAGACCCGTTGAGCCATACTTATCTCTGACTTCTTCTGCGATGCGTCTTATAATGTCATAAGAAATTTTATCTGCGTGTTCAACAGCAAATTTAAGCACATCCTGACTCAGCAGCAGTGAACTTGTTATCAGATTTTCAATAAGTTTTTCGTTGCCTGACAATATGGCAGAAAATAAAGGATTGGTAGCATCTTCCTGAGTTGTAGGCTGTGTAGTAGGCGGAACATATTTCGGCACACCGAATTTATCTAAAACTATAACAGCCGTCCCTATCACAGACACAATGCTGACTATAGCAATAAGTGTTTTCAGTACCCTGCCGAAGCCTCTTCTTTTTGTCTTTACGATTTCTAAAACAGGTTCATCGTCAGATTCTTCGGTGATTTCATTTTCAGGTTCCTGAGCGATTTCGTCTGCAAATTCTTCTGCAAATTCATCTTCCGACACTTCAGCAACAATTTCTTTAAGGCACTGACTGATTATTATATCTGAAAGTCCTGCTGATTTCAGTACTTCTTCATTTTCAAGAGCCTGACTCATTTCTTCGACAGTATACTCATCAAAAGCGGTGTCATCATCAGGACTCAATGTATATCGAAGATTTACGGCACGGCGTCTTGCAATAACACCGAGATAACCATTTATTGTGCCTTTGGATAAATCTACATCGTCAATATTATAAAAAAAGGCAACAAAAGTATCACTGACACAATCTTGAATATCTACCTGTGTACCAACCGGCGACAGTATTTCGTAAACGATTTTATAAACAAGGTCAGCGTATGTATCAACAAGCAAAGTAAAGCCTGCAACATTATCCATATAGATACTTTCCAAAATTTCATTATCTGTCATACGCTCACACCTTTCTGCGTTTATGATAACCACAAAACTAAAATATACATTAAAATTTTTACTTAATTTTAAAGTGACAGCAAAGACTAAAGTGTATGCTGTCACCTCTTTTACATTTTGAATATTATACCCACTACAGCAGAAAGAGCTATAAGGGCAATGGGATGAATCTTCTTGAACTTGGTCACAAGGAAGAATATAATTCCCGAAAGAATTATACTTTTATAGTCCACTGACATTAAGAAGTTGCCGCTTTCAGCCATAGCTTCACTATTAAAGAATGCAATCTTTGCCACACCAAGCCAGGCAGCAGCAATAAGACCTACACTTGCGGCGCGAAGTCCGTAGAATGTGTATTCCACATATTTTGAGTCTCGGAATTTCATAAGCATCTTCGATACTATTATGATAATTATAACAGCAGGCGTCACTTCGCCTATACTTGCGATTATACTGCCGAGAATACCGAAAGGTGCACCAATTTCACTGCCGATCTGATAGCCGATATAGGTAGCCATATTGATGCCGATAGGTCCGGGAGTTGACTCTGAGATAGCAACCATATTAGAAATATCAATAGCATCAAACCAACCCGTTGTCTCACCCATTGAGGTCAAGAAAGGAAGTGTCGCAAGTCCGCCGCCGATTGAGAAGAGTCCCACCATAAAAAATCTGATATAAAGCTCGAGGAAAATCATCATTTCTTCTTTTCCTCCTTTGCTTTTCTAATACCAGTACTATTGAGTATAAGACCGCAGACACCAGCCGATACCACAAAAATAACCGGTGATAAATCTGTAAAGAAAGACAGAAGTGCAACAACTATAAAAATTACGAAAGCAAAAATATCAACTATGCTCTTCTTGGCAATTTTCCACATTGAACTTAAAATAAGTGCAACAACTGCAGCACGAATACCTGAAAAAGCCCATTGCACAACCTCGTAGTCCTGAAAACCGCTGATAAAAGCGGCAATAAGACCAACAATAATTATGGAAGGCGTAATCATTCCGAGAGTTGCAAAGACACCACCGAGAATGCCTTTGGTTTTGTAGCCCACAAAGGTAGCAACGTTAACTGCAATCACACCCGGGGTACACTGGCCGATAGCGTAATAATCTATAAGAGCTTCATTGGTGACCCAACCCTTATTTTCCACAAGTTCCTTCTGAAGCATAGGAAGCATTGCATATCCGCCACCGAAAGTGAAACCGCCGATACGGGCAAAGATTAAGAATAACTGTAGAAGTGTTTTCATATTAAGCCTTTCTTACTGTGTGATTTCTGCCTTGGAATGTTTCTTAAAGAAATCAAGCATCTCATCAATATTGGTGTTGCCGGGCTCTCTGTCAGGATAAATAACAGAGAAAACGTGAGGAAGTGCCTTGCCCTGATATTTATCATAGTTGAGGAGTTTTGTCTCAACACCGTTTTCTATAAAAGCCTTGGCAGCCTTAATGGTCTGACCGAGAGCGAGTGTGTCACCTGATGATGTGGTCATAATTGTAGGTGGCATTTTGCCGAGAGCGAGAAGCTGGTCAGCATTGACATAGTTTGCCCATTTTTCATTCTTATACTTGTTACCGCCAAGCATATGCTTTGTATAAAAGCTCATAGCACTGCCGTCATCCATAAATGCGACAGGAGACACAAGACCAACAGCATTGAATGAGAGTCCGAAGTCAACAACATCGTAGAGCTCTCTCATTTTTTCGCTGACACTGAGCATTCCCGTAAAACAAGCAAGCATACCGCCTGCTGAGTCACCTGTAAGGCAGATGTTGTTTTTATCGCAGGGATAATTGTCAAGATTTTCCTTAATCCACAGCAGAGCCTTGCCGATATCACGAAGCTGATCTGCCGCAGTGACATCCGGGCAAAGACGGTAACTCATATTGAAAACCACATAACCCTTTGATGCAATTGTAAGACAGTAAGGCTTGTTGAGTTCCTTGTCGCCGTACATCCAACCGCCACCGTGAATATCAACAACAACGGGGAGCTTACCTGTAGCACCTTCAGGATAGTATACGTCAATCTGATGATAAACATTACCGTCATCAATATACTGATGGTCGTTACTTTCGGCTACACCCTTTGGCATAGTGAGAGTTTTTATTCTTTTGTTATCCATTCTTTCTGTGTTTTTCCAGAAGAGTTTGAGTATTGTATCAAGCATATTCTTCACCTTTCCTTTTCAATCCTTAACCGTAAATATAAAAGGTCACAAAGCCTTGCTCTGCGACCTTATCTTTACTATGCTATTAAGACGCAGTATTTATTACTGAATCGGGGGCTGCATTCCGCCTGCCATAGCCTGAGAGAACATACCGGGCTTTTTCTGCTTCTTAGGCTTGTATGCGGGAGGATTGAGGAGCTGTTTCTTTGCCTTTTTGCCTGCAGCTGAAGCTAAGAACTTGTTAACTTCAATAACGGGAGGAGCCATAGTTTCGCTCATATAATCTACACAACGAGCAAGAAGAATCTGATCGTTGCCAAGTTCACCGAGGATAGTAACAGCAATAAGACTCTGTGTGTCATTGGTACCGTCTTCATAAATTTCGTTAAGTACCTGGAAAAGTTTTTTCATTGTTGCAGGATTATTCTGCTTGATAGCTTCGATAACCTTAGCTGTACCGTATTTTGTAAAGAACTCTTCACCGAGGAATTCACCGTACTTATCAAGATTATCTTTATAGAAAGGACGAAGCTCAGGGAATACGAGACACAGCTTACTTGCCAAAGTGCTGGGGTCATAGAATGAACCGTTCTTAACTGCAGCCTTTGAAACAGTGTGCTGAGCCTTCTGCTGCTGAACTCTCTTTGATACGGGAGCTTTCACACCGAACTTAGTGTTGATTGTTTCACTGAAATCAGCGATGATGTATTTTACATCTCTTTCGTCAGTGCTGTCGTTTAAAAGAGAAGCTGTGAGTCTCTTGGGTGTGTTGTCGGGTGTTTCGGGGTCGTCACCTGAGAAAATTGAAATTCTCTCATCTTCGTAGCGAACTTCGATTACGCCTTTTTCACCTGTGTATCTTGCTGAAACAGCACCGTCTTTTTCTGTTATAAAATCACCGTTTTCATCTTTGTAAGCAGCAAAGCCTAACTTTTCTGTTACAGCTGAAAGGTTATCGAGAACCTTTCTGAAGTTTTCGTTTACGTTACTCATATCAGGATAACTCCTTTATATTAATTTAGGTTGTTATTATACAGTATGATAGTATATCATACTTTTTCTGACTTGTCACCATAAAAATGAAAAATAATGCAAAAGAAATTGAAAAAAGGGCGGATGAGGTGAGAGGCGGCTCCACAGCCGAAGCCTTGCTTCGGCACGGCGACGACGTCGCCGAAAATCGCTTTGCGATTTTGTGGAGCCGCTGCGAGCCTCAGGCAGAGATTAAAAGTGAACGTCAGCAGCAAACAAAAACGACGGGTAGGGATTAACCTACACCGCCGTAGTCTGTTGCAATTAATAAATCCAATTCAATTTTAGTTTCCGGGTGCAGGATCAGAAAGTTTGATGAAATCTATTTTTTCCATCTTTGTTCTGGGAATAGCATCAATAAAGAATATCTTTCTCGGGCAGGTATAACCTTCAAAATGTTCTTTGCAGAAGGTCATAAGTTTCTCTTCGGCTGCATCTTTGTCCTCTTCAGGATTTCTGAGAACTGCAAATAATTTTACATAAGGCTTACCGTTTTCATCATAGCCCTGGCAAGCACAGGATTCAACTATATAATCCAGCTCGTTGACCTTTTCTTCGATAGTTGCAGGATAAATATTATAACCTGAAATTATGATTATTCTCTTCTTACGGCTTGTGAATATAAGGTGTCCGTCTTCATCAAGATAACCTATGTCACCGGTTCTTATCCACTTTTTTCCGTTTTTGTCAGTATAGATACCGCTTTCCTGAATATTGTCATCGGGGAGATAGCCGTTCATAATACACTCACCTGTTACAACAACCTCACCAACCTCACCCTGAGAGAGTTTATTACAGTCTTCATCCCAGATTTCAAGCTCTGAACCAGAAATTGCAACACCTACTGTATTGCTCTTATATTTTTCGGCGATATTGTTGCTGGTGCAAACAGCACACATTTCTGTAAGACCATACCCTGGGCAAAGTTTTCCTTTGGCACCGAGAGATGCGATTTTATCATTGAACATATCAACAAAGGTCTTACTGATATAGTCTCCACCTACGGAAAGTACACTGAGATTCTTTATACCTTCATTCTCAAAGTTAGGAGCTTCAAACATTTTCTGAAACATCTTGGGCACACCAAGAATTTCCATTACACAATATTTTCTGATAAGCTCATTAACCTGAACAGGGTCAAACTTGGAAATCATAATAGGCCTGTAAGCATTACATAGAGCATAGTGCATTGCAACACCTAAACCGTAAGCGTGAAAGCAGGGAAGCACACAAAGGGAATATGCGTTGGTATAATCATGCTCCGGGTCAATAGCATACATAGCGTAAGCAAGGGAGTTGAAAGAATAGTTTGAATGAATAATTGTCTTGCTTCTTCCTGTGGTACCGCCACCTTGAAGATAGATTGCATCATCCTTGCCGGGGTGACTGATTGTGGGTACCGAGGGAAGATCCATAGCCATAATATCCATATAACGGTACACGTTTTCGTGTTCAGGAACATGAGCGTTCTGCATCTCATTGCCCTTAGCGTACTGATAGGCCACACCGTCACAAAAATCGGAGGTTGAACATATTACGGCAGGGTACTGCTCAATAACCCGAGCATATGCACCTGCAAAAAGATCAAGCATAAACACACCTTTGCTTTTTGTGTGTTCCATAATCTCAAGAAGCTGAGCAGGAGGTGTGAGAGGATGCACAAAATTGGCTATGATGCCAAGCTTTGAAAGAGAGTAAAAAGCTATAAAGGCGTGACCGCAGGTAGGTACAAACACAGAGAAAACATCGCCTTTGCCCAAGCCTTTTGAAGCAAGGAACGACGCCATTTTTTCAACATCTCCGATAAGTCTTTCCATTGTGGTTGCACTTTCAACAGGACCTACAGGAGTAATAAACGCAGTATAATCTTTACCTAAATCTTTTGAAACTCTGCTGTAGCTTTCAAGCATATATTCATAGCAGGTTTCATCTGTTGGTCTTGGCAGGTAATTAGCCTGAGGAACTTTGTATTCAACCATAATTTTTCTCCTTAAAATAAGCTTTATATCGGGATTATATATTGGTAAAAAAACTTTGTCAATGTATAAATCTTAGCTTATTGTCTAAATTGTTACACATTGTCTTGTTTGGTAACAACTTGTGAACATTTTTACATTTTGTTAATATTTTGGGAATATGTGTAGCGGCTCCATTTCCGAACGAAGTTCGGAACAACGACAAGGTCGTTGTAAAATCGCTCTGCGATTTTATGGAGCCGCACCCACCTCTTGCACAAACTGCCATTGTCCTCAGACCAATCAAAAAAGGCGGGTAGAAATTAACCTACTCGCCTATAGTTCGTCGTAATTCATAATTCCGAATTAATCAATATAAAGGTCTCTTATACCTTCAAGGGCCCTGATTGCCGAAATAGTCATATTAAGGCTCTCTTCATCTTTCGGGAAAACAATAGCTTTCATAACAATAGAGTCGCTCTTACGTTTTGCCGAAACACTGTCTGCATAAAGAACTTCGAGAGTGTGAAGATTGCCGCCGTAACGCTTGATGATAGCACCGATATCTGCTGCCTGACGTGAAAGGTTGTCTGCCTCAATATAGAGATTTCTTGAGGGATTACCCTTTGCAACAAAACGCTTGAGAGTGTTCAGGGTAATGTAAATTACAAGAGTTGTCACCAATGCACCGACATAGTACCCAGCACCGACTGCAAGACCTATACACGATACTGCCCAGAGCGATGCTGCCGTTGTCAGACCCTTGACGCTGAAGCCCTCACGAAGAATTGTACCTGCACC
>JAZQZO010000262.1:0-2839 GCA_045634065.1 Acutalibacteraceae bacterium | reverse complement strand
AGACAAGGTTGTTGAAGCAATCAAGAGCGGCAAATATGATGCTATAATCCTCAACTTCGCAAACTGCGATATGGTTGGCCACACAGGTATCTTTGCTGCTGCAAAGGCTGCTGTTGAAGCTGTTGACACCTGCGTAGGCAAAGTTTATGATGCTGTTAAGGAAATGGAAGGCGTTATGCTTATCACTGCCGACCACGGTAATGCTGACAAGATGTATGAAGAAGACGGCTCACCTTTCACAGCGCATACAACTTTCCCCGTACCTTTTGTAGTTTGCGGTTATGATTGCTCTCTTCGCGAAGGCGGTAAGCTCTGCGACATCGCTCCCACAATGCTTAAGATTATGGAACTTGATCAGCCTGCAGAAATGGACGGCGCAAGCATCATTAAATAATTAATCGCGTTTTGGTTACTTTTGCGCGACAGCAAAAGTAACGCCACGCCGCGAGCGATAAAAAAGATAAGACCTGCAATTAATTTGCAGGTCTTTTAATGTTAGTTTAAAAACTTCATTGGCTCATCAACAGAGAACTTATACTCTTTATCGTAATCGTACATTGCGCAGACATTGAAAGTTCTGTCTGTATTATTATAAACTACGCTCCAGAGTGTTGAGCATATGTATCCGTGAAGGTCAGCATTTTCAAGATGCACTGCATCAAGAATGTTCATTGCCTCTTTTTCAGTAACAGTGTAGTTCTTTTCAGCAAGCATTTTCTTTGCAGTATCATATCTTTCATAACCTGCACCATCAGGATCATCAACACCGTCAGCAAGCCAGAAGTTAGCAGCTACAAGTGTTCCTGTTTCATCGGGTCTTAGTACTGTTGTTTCACCATTGACATATTCAATTATTGCTGTATCACCCGACGCATCAGACACCTGATAGTGATATGTACAATTAATACCGAGGAAATCGTGCATATCATACTGCTTGAAAATTTCAATTGCTTCCTCAGTTGTTGCTGCGTGGTCAAGAACCTCACGGATGATAGCAGATGTTGTTATATCTTTCTTTTCTGTCTGCTGGAATGTGGGCGGAGTTTCAAGCTCAAGAATACCGATAGATACACCCTTTTCATTCATACCATCAACAGCAATATAGGGTGCCATAAGTGTAAGAAGTGAGGTCAGCAGATCTTCAGGCAAAAATTCAGCGGTATAGCCCATAAGATAAAGTGATGCTGTTGAGACACTTGCGTAACCATCTTTCGGATGAGTCCAAACTGTTAATCCGGGAGAATACATATAATCATAGTTTCTTGCAAAAAGCTCGTCTCCTGAAGGCGTTGTTGCATTAAAGGTTGTGCAACCAAAGCTCTCCAGATTCATAATCTTATCAACAGTTTCAGAAACAAGCTTATTATCAATATCACAGTAAAATCCTAAGTCAGCTATTACTTCTTTTGCTTCGGGATTAAGCTGTAAGAATACATCAGCCAAGCCGTAAAGTACAAAGCCTACAGTAGTTGAGTTACCTGTCTTACTCTTAAGCAGAGTATCAAGGTCATATTCATATGTATAATCCATAATATAGTAGTTATCGACAACCTTAGTAAGAGACTCAAGGGAATTGAGCTGCTCTGTCCAAAGTCCTGTTACTGAACTGAATAAGCCCAATATAATTGAGAGGACCACGGAAAGAGATTTTGTGATAGTCTTAATAACAGATGCCATAAAATTACTCCTTAAATATGATTAATTTTTCGTTCTTTTGATTATATCATAATTTTTATTACGTTTCAACATTAATTGACTTATATACTACAAGCAAGCTACCCTCTTCGACAGTAATACTGCTCTCATAGCCGAGAAACTCGTTACTCACACCTATGGGCATATAAGAATAAAGAGTCGCACCATTGAGAATATATTTGAGATTTCTGATAGTTACTCCCCTGCTCTCATCTGAAAGCGAAAGCACAGACACATAACCCTTAAGTTCAGCACCGAGCTTCAGCGTACCGTTTGAAAAAGCAGTAAAAATCTCGTCAACGTGGTATATAGTACCTCTTGCACCCTTAGATGTGATATAATGAAGAAGCTGTAAATTGGCTACTGAGTGGTCATTTCGTTCGCCACCGAGAGCGCCTAAAAGCACAAATTCACGATATCCTTTCTCTAGTCCAAGATCGACAGCGAGCATCATATCAGTTTCATCTTTTTCCGTGGGAGCAACTATTTTATTCTCAGTTTCGGGTATACTGCCGTATGAATCAAAGTCTCCCACAACCATATCACACTCTCTGCCGAGAAGAGATTTGTATTTATATCCGCCGTCAGCACAGATTATAAGGTCGCTTTCATCAGCCTTAATTTTGGTCTCGGTGATATCACCTGCACCGATTACATAACATATATTCGCCATATTAACACCTCTGCTTGTGTCATTAGTATATCACGAAATATAATTTAATTCAATATCATAAAAAGGACTTTACAAAACATCCTTTTTCATTTAAAATGAATAGTAAGTATAATTTAAGGAGCATCAAATGAACATTCAGATTTACGGCACATCAAAGTGCTTTGACACAAAGAAGGCTCAGCGTTATTTCAAAGAACGAGGAATTAAATTTCAGTTTGTTGATTTGGCGAAATTCGGTATGAGCAAAGGCGAATATAATTCAATCAAGACAGCTCTTAAAATGAAAGTAGACGACCTTGTAAATGAAAAGAGTAAAAAATACGATTCCTCTTTTATAAAATATCTTGCTTCAGAAGAAGCAAAAGAAGAAAAGCTCCTTGAGAATCAGGAACTTTTCAAAACACCAATTGTAAGAAACGGCAAAAAGGCCACTTTAGGCTATTGCCCTGAAATATGGAAAGAATGGGAGAA
>JAZQZO010000261.1:0-4230 GCA_045634065.1 Acutalibacteraceae bacterium | reverse complement strand
ACTTTTTTAACGTCTACTGTTGCAGCAATGTTACTACCGCAATGGCAGACAAATACTCCTATACCGTGCATCGTACTCACCTCCTGAACTTTCTGAATGCGCTTACAAGAAGCTGCTGCGGTAAATCTTCGTCAATAAGCTGGGGAATTTCATCGGGTACAAGATGAGCACCGCCTTTTTGTCTGACAGCGATCTGTCTTGCAGCATCAACTAATTTGCCGGGCTTAACATCTCTGGGACAACGCTCTACACAAGCAAAGCAGGAAAGGCAGTACCAGAGTGATTCGCATTTTGCTAATTCTTCAACATTTTCGTTGATTATATAAGATACAAACTGGTGGGGCTTAATGTCCATTTTTTCAAAGGCGGGACAGGAAGCTGAGCATTTACCGCACTTCATACATTTAAGAGGGTTACTGCCGCTGATTTCCTTAACCTTTTCAACCTGATTCTTCTTTGAATGTTCCATAATTAAGCATCCACCTCCTCTTTCACGCCGAGAGCTTCAGCTAAAAGCTCAGTGAAATAGTAAACGGGAATTGTAGCCTTGGAATTCTTGGTAAGATTGTACTGGCAAAGAGGACAAGCAGTAATGAGCATTTCTGCGCCGAAGCCTGCAGAGCTGTCCATAATATTGTCGCACATATTCTTAGCAAGATCCTTTGCTTTGAGAGAAATATATCCGCCGCAGCATTCGTTACGGTAGGGATATATTACAGGCTCAGCACCGATAGCGCGGATGAAATCCTCAATGATTGTGGGATTTTCAGGGTTATCAAAGCCGAGTATCTCACCGGGTCTGAGAAGAAGGCAGCCGTAGTAAGCGCCGATCTTTTTGGCTGTGAGAGGATTGGTTACTTTCTTCTTGAGTTCGTCGAAACCGACACGGTCACGGAGCACCTCAAGGAAATGAAGAACATTGGTTTCACCGAGATAGGGCTCGTCAAGCTTCATATAGTTATTAGCTCTTGTTCTGATATCCTCTACATTTCTCATATCGTCGTTAACTCTCTTAACAACGTGGTAGCAGGCAGAGCAAAGAGTTACAAGCTCCTGATTTTTTTCTTTAGCTTCGGCGAGTGCACGTACTGAGGAAAGTTTTGAACCGATTTCGTCACTGCTTAAGGGGTAAACACCACCGCAGCACTGCCAATCTTCAAGTTCCTCAAGTTCAAAGCCTAAAGCCTTTGCAGAAGCTCTTGCATAATCATCCAGCTTTTTAGCCTTTGTTCTCAAAGTGCAACCGGGATAATAACTGTACTTCATACATCTGAATCCTTTCTGTTAAATTTTGTTTCCCGTATGTTTTTCAGTCAATGAATCTCCAGAATTCTCTTACATTACTTATCATTTTACGTCCGATTTTTTACGAGCATAAAACGGCAACATACATTCCTACAAATAATATCATTTTTTGCCGAAAAATTCAACTGTTATAACGCTAAAAACCTGATATTTTTTCAAAAAATTTATATATTTTTTGCCTGTAAAGTTGATTTTTTCCCTTTATGTCGGCAACTTTGGTCACAACAATAAAACAGGAACAGTATTTTTCAACTGTTCCCATTATAAAAATTATTTGATTTTCACGGCTTTCACCTTACCGAAAGCTGAATAAACAGTACTGCTTCCCACCTTTTTATAGGCTCTGACTTTGAAATAATATTTCTTGCCGGACACAAGACCCGACTTTTTAAAAGTCAACCTGTCAGTGTTGGTCAGCTTTTTATATTCACCATTTTCTTTGGTGCTGTACCAGACCTGATAGCCTGTAGCCGTACTTATCTTATTCCAGGAAATCACAGCAGTTTTACCCGAAGCCTTCACACTTATCTCGGGAGCAAGCAACTTCGTTATGGTGCTTACACTTTTAAGAGCACCCTCATAAATCTTGCCGTTTACGTCTTTGCCGTACGCTCTGACAGAAAATATATATTTTGTTCCCGTCTTCAGCTTGGTGATTTTATGCTGAAGTTTTACTGTGTCTGCAATCTCTTTGTACCCTGCCGACTGAGAATCGTAACGATAAATCTTATAGCCCGAAGCTCCCTTTACGCTATCCCACTTCAGTGTCACGGCAGTGGTACCGGGAGTAGCTTTAATGCTTGCAGTCTTTCCGGGGATAATCTCGAAATAAAGAGTAGTTGTACCGCTATAGTTACCTTTGAATTTCACCTTAACGGAATATTTTCCGACGCTCTTTCGACCGGACTGATATGTAACGGTATAATCTCTGTCTTTGATTAACTGGTCTTTGTTGTAATCAATAACAGTTACCGCAGGACTCTTCATCTTGCCGTCATAGGTGTACTTGCTTTTAGCAAGAGTTACACTCTGTATGCGATAAATTCTGTTTTCACTAAAGTTTTCATCACAAGTCTCACAAATTGTGGATTTCTTGCCGTTAGCTTTGGTTGTAGCTTTTGCCAGTACCACTGTTTTCTTGCTGTGTCCGAGAGCAGGTATATTTTCCTGTGCCACTATAACTTTATCACAATCCGAACACCTTCTGCCTTCGGTTTTGCCGTTTTTAGTGCAGGTAGCAGCAACAGCTTTCACCTTTACTTCTGTGTGTGCCACTTTAGCAACGTCTGAAGTTTTGGTATAAGCGCATCTTATGCATTTTGCTGTTTTTTTACCCTTTGCAGTACAACTTGGCTCTTTGGTTATTTCATAGTCTCCAAGCTCGTGTCCCAGTGCATCAACGCTCTCCTGCTCAACTGTAGTTTTACCACAAACCGAGCACTTCTTACCTGCTGTTTTACCTTGTTTTGTACAAGTGGGTGCAACAGCTTTCACTGCTACTTCTGTGTGTGCAATTCTTGCAACACTCTGTGTTTTTGTGCTTGTGCATCGGGTACAGGTTGCAGTCTCTTCACCTTGTGCTGTGCAGGTAGGTTTCTTCGTGATTTTATACTCACCATAGTCGTGACCCAGTGCATCAATACTCTCCTGCTCAACTGTAGTTTTACCACAGACCGAGCACTTCTTACCTGCTGTTTTACCTTGTTTTGTACAAGTGGGTGCAACAGCTTTTGCTTTCACTTCTGTGTGAGCAATTCTCGCTACGCTCTGTGTTTTTGTGCTTGTGCATCGGGTACAGGTTGTAGTCTCTTCACCTTGTGCTGTGCAGGTAGGTTTCTTCGTGATTTTATACTCTCCATAACTGTGACCAAGTGCATCAATGCTCTCCTGCTCAACTGTAGTTTTACCACAAACCGAGCACTTCTTACCTGCTGTTTTACCCTGCTTTGTACAGGTGGGCGCAACAGCTTTTACTGCTACTTCTGTGTGCGAAATTCTTGCAACACTCTGTGTTTTTGTGCTTGTGCATCGGGTGCAGGTTGCAGTCTCTTCACCTTGTGCCGTGCAGGTAGGTTTCTTCGTGATTTTATACTCTCCATAGTCGTGACCCAGTGCATCAATACTCTCCTGCTCAACTGTAGTTTTACCACAGACTGAGCACTTTTTACCTGCTGTTTTTCCTTGTTTTGTACAGGTGGGTGCAACAGCTTCAACTATAATATTTTTGTCGTGATCTGTCTTTGGAATTTCTACAGTCTCGGCAAAACCGCATATACTGCAAGTTGATTTCTTGCTTCCCACTGCCTTGCACGTAGCCTGTTTTGCGACAGAATACTCGCTCATTTTATGACCCGTTGCAGTCTTAATTTCTGTCTTTATTTCACCGCATTCATTGCAAGTTCTGACGATTTTACCGTCTTGTATGCAAGTGGCAGAAATATTCTCTTGTATGCTCCAACTATGAGCTGTTCTGACAGAATATTCTGTCTTTACGGCGGGGTTATACTTTGATTTTACAGTCACTTTAGCCGTACCCTCGGCTTTGGTTTTTGCATAGTAATTGCCGTTTTCACTTATTATTTTAACTATATTTTCATCAGAAGATAAAATCTCAAATTCGTTCAGATCTGCCGAGGTGAATTTCACCATAAGACCTATTGTTTCACCCGGGTGATAATAACTTTCCGGAACAGAACTATATGTGGTTGTTATACCGTTAAACGAACCGGGTACTTCCCAATAAAGATAAAACGCCGAGGGCACTTTTCCGTTAGCAGTTTTTCCGCAAACAGAACACTTCATTTCCACAAAATTGCCATTGACACTGGCTGCAGAATAGTTATGCCCCACAACAGATGTCACCCTTTCATTCTTTGAAACATCTGCAATATCTATACTGTAAAACTCCGTTTCACCGTCATTCCA
>JAZQZO010000260.1:0-4848 GCA_045634065.1 Acutalibacteraceae bacterium | reverse complement strand
AGGTCGCTGATTTCTGAAGCCATTTCGTCAAGAGCGTCAACGATAGCAGCAAAAAGCTTGCCTTCCTTTGAATCGCCATCGAGGTCAAGGCCTTCCATAAGTCCTCTTAAATATGCAACTTTTTCTGATACTGACATTATGTCCACATCCTTTTCTCAATAATTAATATAAATAGAAAACTCTATTTCTGTGTTGGTACACGGGTAAGTCAGAGCTTATGCTCTACCCATATATTCGCCTGTTCTTGTGTCGATCTGAATCATTTCACCCTCATCGATGAAAAGGGGAACCTTAACTTCAGCGCCTGTTTCAAGAGTAGCGGGTTTTGTTGTGTTTGTGGCTGTATCACCCTTGAAGCCGGGGTCTGTCTTAGCAACCATAAGTTCAACAAAGTTGGGAGGTTCAACGCCGAATACGTTGCCCTTGTATGAAAGAATACGGCAAACCATATTTTCCTTTACAAACTTGAAGTTGTCTCAAAGTTCACTTTCATTGATGGGAACAAGTTCATAGCTTTCGGGATCCATAAAGTAGTAAAGACCACCGTCATTGTATGAATATTCCATTTCCTTTCTTTCAACGAAAGCTGTAGGGAACTTTTCACTGGGGTTGAAAGTACGTTCAATAACTGAACCTGTGATAACGTTTCTTACCTTTGCACGAACAAAAGCTGCACCCTTACCGGGTTTTACGTGCTGGAACTCAATGATCTGAAGAACATTGCCATCCATTTCAAATGTAACGCCATTTCTGAAATCGCCTGCTGATACCATATTAGTATTCCTCCGAAATATAATTTTAATTTTACCAAGTTATTTTATAACATATTGAAGTATTTTTCAAGTCTTTTTTTAAAATACAGTGATTTTGCCAAAAGAAATATGACAATTTCTTACAATTTTCATAATTTAACAGCTTTTTTATTTTGTTTTCGGTATCTTTATGATACAATTCTATTATTAAACAGACCTTAAAACACAGGATGTGATTATTATAAAAAAGATTATATACATTATTACATTATTATTGGCACTTGCACTTCTGACTTCCTGCATCGGAAAAACCGATATACCCTTTTTTACTACTAAGCCTGCTGAAACCGCTCCCACAGAGCCTCTGACGGTAACTATTGCTTTTCCCGAAGGCTTCACTGTGGTGCAGATAGCCGAGCGTCTTGAAGAGAACAAGGTCTGCAGTGCTTCTGAATTTATAGCATTGACCAACAACGCTGAATATATTCAGACATTAGGGTATTCTTTTACTGACTTTATAACAAACATCGACCAGCGTGCATTTCATCTCGAGGGATACATTTTCCCTGACACATATGAATTCTACAAGGGTGAAAGTGCTGAGCGAGCACTCCGTCGCTTTCTCGACAACACCGAGCTGAAAATTACGGCAAAGTACAAACAGCGTGCAGAAGAATTAGGTTTCACTATCGACGAGATTATCACCCTTGCCTCCATTGTGCAGAAAGAGTCCTACACTCGTGACAGCGTCAAGAATGTTGCAAGTGTGCTTCACAACCGACTTGAAAGCTCATCATTTTCCAGACTTCAATGCGATGTGACTATACATTATATAAATGACTTCGTTACAAATTCAAAATATCTCACAGATACTACATCCGATTTTGCATCAGCTTACAACACCTACAAATGCTATGGTCTGCCTGCCGGCCCTATCTGCAACCCGGGTCTTGCTTCAATTGAAGCTGCCTTGTACCCTGCCGAAACTGATTATTATTACTTTGTAACGGACAGTGATTGGAATTATTATTACAGTTCAACTTACGATCAGCACAAAGCTAAGTGCCGTGAACTTGGACTGATGTAAATTATGACTGAGTAATTATAGTGTAGCTCTGTCAGAAAAGATGAGTCAACAAAAGAGATGATTTTGATATTACAAACGACAATATCTATTATAAATTTCGTTGTATCCGGTTTTATCGGAGCCATTGTAGGAGATTGGTATTTCATATTGATATCAGGTGTTCTTGGTGTAATTTTTATCAATCCTCAGTTAAGATATGCCCTAAGGTCATACTCAAAAAAACTATCCCGCTGCGGAAACTGCAGACGCAGGCGGGTAGAGTTTACTTAAAAGTCAACAAAAGTGCGTCATTGATGTTTGCAGATAAAAGTCAGAAATCACAGCGCTTCGGTAAGTCTGCAGTTGCAGGCGGACTGAGGCTTTCCGAGTATATCCTGACTAACGTCAACAAACAAGAGCGTTTTGCTTTCTTTGTCGCTCAGGACAAAGAAAGTGCCTCCGCGGCATTAGCGGAAACGTGACTAATCATAAACAATAAATTATTAACTATGGATAAAACTAACCTACTCGTCAGTAGCAAACCAACAACCAGTAAAAAATATAAATGGCGAGGAGAAATTAATCTCCTCGCCTTGCTTTGTCGCGATACATAATAACAATATTCTTGTCGCCCATAACAGGGAAGATGTCACAAAGTGACAGAGGGGTTTAACCCTTCCACCGCTATCGCAGTCCCCCTTGTACTCGCCTGCCGGCTCAGACATCGCTAATTCAGCATCCACCGGATGCTCGCGACCTTTCTGGGACGGCAAGTTAAACTTTCCTTATTCAAATAAATTTACGCTCATATATCTTTCGCCGCTGTCCGGCAAAAGCACAACTATCTTCTTGCCCTCATTCTCAGGTCTGCCTGCAATCTCCTTTGCCGCCACAAGCGCTGCACCCGAAGAGATACCAACAAGCAAACCCTCGCTCTTTGCAAAAGCCTTGCTCATAGCGAAAGCGTCCTCAGTCTTAACCGTAAGCACCTCATCGATGACACTCATATCAAGATTGTCGGGAATAAAATTAGCACCGATGCCCTGTATGCCGTGAGACCCTACCGTACCTTTAGTGATAAGAGGTGAATCATAAGGCTCAACCCCTATGATTTTCACACTGTCGTTCTGACTCTTGAGATACTTGCCCGTACCACTGACAGTACCCCCTGTACCGATGCAGGCAACAAATATATCAATCTGTCCGTCGGTATCATCCCATATTTCAACTCCTGTTGTCAACACGTGGCTGTCAGGGTTATCGGGGTTATCAAACTGAGAGGGTATAAACGAATTAGGTGTGGTTTCTTTTAGTTCCTTTGCCTTTTCAATTGAGCCCAGCATACCCTTAGCACCCTCAGTGAGAACAATTTCAGCACCGTATGCCTTGAGTAATTTCTGTCTTTCCACACTCATAGTTTCAGGCATAACAAGCACAGCCTTATAGCCAAGAGACACTGCCGCAGCAGCAAGCCCGATACCTGTATTGCCACTTGTGGGTTCGATTATAGTTGCGCCATCATTGATAAGACCTTTTTCTTTTGCTTTCAGAAGCATATTCACTGCAACCCTGTCTTTAACAGAGCCGGCAGGATTGAAACACTCAAGTTTTGTATAAATCTCAGCAGGAATGTTCTGTGCTTTTTTGAAAGCGTCCGATTTGAGAAGTGGGGTCTTGCCTACGAGTTCGGCAAAGTTTTTATAGATCATTTATATCACCTGAAAAATCAATCTTTTGCAAGAAGTTTTGTCAGCTCATCCATAAAGGTGTTGATATCCTTGAACTGACGGTAAACACTTGCAAATCGTACATAAGCAACTTCATCAAGACCCTTGAGCTTTTCCATAACGAGTTCGCCTATATGTACTGATGTAACTTCTCTGTCAAGAGAGTTCTGAAGCTCGGTTTCGATGTCTGTGACAACCTTTTCAATCTGATCAATAGAAACAGGTCTCTTTTCGCAGGCTCTGAGCATACCGTTGAAAAGTTTAACTCTGTCAAAAGCCTGACGTGACTTATCTTTCTTTACTACCACAATGGGTACAGTTTCAATTATTTCATAGGTTGTGAATCTTTTGGCACAGGAGATGCATTCTCTTCTGCGACGGATCTTCTCGCCCTCATCTGTAGGTCTTGAGTCGATTACCTTACTTTCTTCGTATCCGCAAAATGGACATTTCATATTTTTTTACCTCTCTTTGATATTATTTATTTTTTTGTGTTGATTTTCTGCATTACACCCTCAAGGTACTTGGCAGAATTTATGATATCCTCTATATCTTTAAAACCGTTGGAATACAGTTCTATTATATACTTTCCTTTATAGTTTATGCCCTGAAGCTGAGTGAAAAGCTCACCGAAATCAAAAAGACCGTTTTCGCCAGGCGGTGCACACTGACTCTCACCGGTGCAGTCACTCAGGTGAACGTGAACTATGTTCTCACCTGCTGCCTTGATATATTCTATGGGAAGCACATCAGCTTTTCTCGCTTGCTTGACATCGAGAACCATTTTGAAATTCTCTTTGCCGTACTCCTTAAGAAGGCTCATAAACTCAGGTCTCTGCCCCGAAAAATTCACCACATTCTCGTGAGCCATAAAACAGCCGAAAGTCATCGCAATTTCATTAAGTTTTGTAAATCTATCAGCATATTCCTCATCGCAGATATCTGCCCCGTGTTTTGCACCGTGCATAATAACATAGTCAGCACCGAGTTCGGCGGCTGCTGAGAAAAAGCGTTTGTAATTCTCACACGCGTCCACATAACGGCGGTAGTAGTTCGAGAAAAAATGATAACCTTCCCCGAAACTTTCATAAGGGTGAAGTGCCAAAACATTCACACCGTAGCTGTCTTTGATATTCTTAAGCTCCTTTATAAAAGAAGCATTTGTTTCGCAAGGTGAATTTAGAAAAATTTCAGTATTTCTGAAACCGTTTTCGGCAAGAAGCTGAAAGGATTTTTCTGTTTCCATCGGATAAAAGCAAGCCGATGATGCACCGATTTCCATATAAGTCGGATCGTAGCCATG
>JAZQZO010000259.1:0-7019 GCA_045634065.1 Acutalibacteraceae bacterium | reverse complement strand
AGGAGGTGCAAACTAATGGCTGAAAAGAAAAAATTAGGCAAAGAGCTTACCAAAGGCATTATAGTTGAAAACCCCGTTCTTCGTCTTGTTCTCGGTACTTGTCCTACCCTTGCAACCACAACATCAGTTGAAAGTGCTATCCGTATGGGTCTTGCAGCATCAATAGTTCTTATCTGCTCAAACGTTGTTATCTCCGCACTTCGCAAGGTAATTCCTGACAAGGTAAGAATCCCTGCTTATATCGTAATCATCGCTTCATTCGTTACAATAGTACAGATGGTTGTAAAAGCATTCCTTCCGTCGCTTGATGAACAGCTCGGTGTTTACCTTCCTCTTATTGTTGTTAACTGTATCATCCTCGGCAGAGCAGAGGCGTTTGCAAACAAAAATCCTGTTCTTGCTTCAGCGGTTGACGGTCTCGGTATGGGTATCGGTTTCACTGCAGCGCTCTTCCTTATGGGTGCAGTTCGTGAAATTTTCGGTGCAGGCACATTCCTCGGCACAGGTGTACCTTTCCTTTCAGAAAATCCAATGCTTATCTTCATTCTTCCTCCCGGTGGTTTCTTTGTTTACGGTATTCTTATGGCTGCTGTAAATAAGATCGCTGAAAGCAAGGGCAAGAAGAGAGCAGAACTTCGCGGTTGTGAAGCTTGTCCTATGGCTGCAACCTGTAATATCAATAAGAACGGCAAAAAGGAGGTAACTGAGTCATGACAAAAGAACTTATCTCAATTCTTTTAACAGCTATCCTCACACAGAACTTCGTTCTTGCTAAGTTCCTCGGTATTTGTCCTTTCCTTGGTGTATCAAAGAAACTTAATACTGCAGTGGGTATGAGTGCGGCAGTTATCTTCGTTATGGCTCTTGCCACAGCAGTAACTTACCCCATCAATCAGTTCTTACTTGTTAAATTCGACCTTGAATACCTTCAGACAATCGTATTCATTCTCGTTATTGCTGCTCTTGTTCAGCTTGTAGAAATTATCCTCAAGAAGTATATACCTGCACTTTATAATGCACTTGGTATCTATCTTCCTCTTATCACAACAAACTGCGCAGTGCTCGGTGTAGTTATTCTTAACGTTGATGAAGGCTACAACTTTGCTCAGTCAATGTTCAATTCAGTTGGTGCAGGCCTCGGCTTTATGCTTGCAATGGTTATGTTTGCAGGTGTAAGAGAAAGACTTGATTCCTGCGAAGTACCTAAGTTTATGCAGGGTCTTCCCATTACTCTCGTGGCAGCATCTCTCGTTTCCGTATCCTTCTTAGGCTTTACGGGTATCGTTGAAAATATTTTCGGTTAAGGAGGCAATAAGATGAACTCAATTGTTATAGCAGTAGTTATTGTTGCAGCTATCGGTTTTATCGCAGGTCTTGGTCTTGCAATAGCCTCAATCGTTTTCGCAGTACCTGTAGACGAAAGAGAAGTTAAAGTAAGAGAATGTCTTCCCGGTGCTAACTGCGGTGCTTGCGGTTACACAGGTTGTGACGGTTATGCTAGTGCCCTTGCAAAAGGTGAAACTCAGGAATGTACTCTTTGTATTCCCGGTGGTAACGACACAGCTAAAGCCATTGCAGACATTATGGGTCTTGCAGCAGGTGAAATGGTACCAATGGTAGCAGCAGTTATGTGTCAGGGTAACAAATATAATGTTGAAGAAAAGCTGGAATACAGCGGTGTTAAATCTTGTAAGATTGCAACTCAGCTCTTCGGTGGTCCTAAAAACTGTGTACACGGTTGCATCGGTTTCGGTGACTGTGTTGAAGTTTGCCCCTACGAGGCTATCTTCCTTTGTGACGGTGTTGCAAGAATCAACCCCGACAAGTGTCGCGCTTGTAAGATGTGCATTAAGACTTGCCCAAGAGGCCTTATTGACCTCTTCCCCCTCAACGTGGAAAAAGCTGCTGTGCTTTGTAAAAACCACGAAAAGGGCGCTGTGACAAGAAAACAGTGCAAGGCAGGATGTATCGGCTGTATGAAGTGTACAAAGGTTTGTCCTGTAGATGCGGTTAAGGTTGAAAACTTCTGCGCTAAGGTTGATTATGACAAGTGCACAGGTTGTGGCGAATGTCATAACGTATGCCCTGTTGGCTGTATTGATTTGTTCGAAATCAAACTTCATCAGTAATCATAATAAAAACAGTAAAAGAGGCTCAAAAGAGTCTCTTTTTTTATAGCAATTATGAAATCTCTCAAATTCTTTCAAAAAGGCTACATATTCCTCGTTTTGTGGGTTTGCAGTGAGAATAATAGAGAAACGAGAAAACGTGGTTGTAATGGCATTTAAACCCAAAATTTAGGCAGAGGTGCAAAATAGGTAAGCTGATATAACAAAAATCCACTCCGATGTAAATGACAAAAGAGTGGATTTATAATTTATTTAAGGATAAGTGTAGCTCTTACATTTGAAGAAGAACTATAAATCTTATGGTCACCTAAGTCTATAAAAGTGTGAATTCTGAAGTAGTATATTCTGCCTAAGGTGAGATTATCGATAACACATTCAGTTGTGTCTTTATTGTCGATAAGTAATCGTCTTTCGAAGTTTATGCCGTCTGTTGACATATAGACCACATAGCCTGAAGCTTTTTCTTCCGGAGTCCATCTGAGAGTTGCCTTAGTACCCTCTTCTGCTTTGATATAGGTGAACTTAACCATATCGGTTTTTGTCGCAGTAACAAATGAGTTGCTTAAGGCGGTTCTGTAAACCTTTTCGCCGTCTTTAACAAAGGCTTTGATTGCAAATCTGTGTTTTGCACCTACTTCAAGATCTGTTACTGTATACTGTGTAGTCCCTTCAACCACAGCCACCTGTTTCCACTTATTATCAACTCTGTGATAAATATAGTAACCTGTTGCACCTGTGAATTCTGTCCAGCTGAGTGTAATAGAATCCATTGTTCTGTCAGTTGCGTTGGGGGTTGTCATAGGATAGTTGCTGAGAGTTTCGTTGGTGATCTTGCTGATTTTAGCTGTTGTCACATTCTTGCACACCTGGCAAGTGAGTTTTTCTTTGCCTTCTGAGACAAGTGTTGGAGCTGTGATAACTACGCCGGTATATTCGTGAGTGAGACACTTGACAGTGAACTTGAGTTTACCGCTACTCTTTGACTCTGCTGTGTTAGAGTTTATAGCTTTTACGTAAACACTGTAATCTCCGGAACCGAGAGTGTTTGTTTTGATGGTTTGCTTTAAGGATTTTGTAGTATAAACCTTTGCATTATCCCAATTGTACTTATTAGTTTTCTGATTCTTCTTAGCTACATACACATTGTAGGTGTCAGCGTTATCACCGCCTGATGTCCATTTAAGGGTGAGTGAAGAATCAAGATCGAAAGTGTTTTTCTTAGATGAAAAGCTGAGTTCGGGAGTGTCGATTTTTTTGTTACCGTAGACCGGCCAGTAGCTTCTGACAGCTGTATTAGCTCTCTGTACTGATCTTGTGCCTCTGCTGGCTGGAATTTCAAAATAGTAGCACCAATAATACGCTGCATCATAAGCGCCTGAAGAGTTGTTAGGTACCTTCTTAAGATAGTTGAAGATGTGCTTATACTGAGATAATTTAAGCTCGTATGAAAGATAACTGAGCTGCCCTTTTATTGAAAGGTAATTAAGACCGTTTCTGTTGCAGTAATTTTTTAGTCTGCTGAGTCTTGAGCCGTTCCACATACAAAGACCGCCGCTGGGAAGACCGTTGCTGTCACGGATGATTGTTGAGGGCTTGAAGTTGGACTCCTTTTCGATGTTTGCCATAATACCGCAAGCAGCTGCGGAGTTGAGTCCCATTTCTTTTGTAAGGTACGAGAAGATTTGTGTTTTGTTGTCGGAACTTGCGTTTGCGGAGAGTGGTATAACTGTAATTAGGGTAACAAGAGTCATTGCAATAAGCAAAACTTTTATTAAAGCCTTTTTCATTTGTATCACCTCTGATATTTTCTTTGTCGAAAAGCTCTGAAAATTTAAATGAGTCTGAATGACGGTGTCTCGTTTCACCGTAATGCTCTTCGACTTAGCCCAGGATAACTTTGATAGAAGAAAGAATGGGCATACACTTTATATTTGCATAGACCTTACAGCGTAACACAAAACTCTTTCTTTCTTAATTATTTCTTACGATTATATAGGGGTTAAACGGGTGTTACGTCAGGTCTCTGACCTTGCAGATGTATGTCGTTATCGTTATCAACTGTGCCTTAGGATAGCCCGATTGGCTGCCCTGTTTACTCATTTCATATCGGCAACATCGGGTATTATATCTATTTATGACAAAATTGTCAAGTTTTATGCAGTTCAGAGGGTATTTTAAGTTTTTTTTAGAATAAAAAACAGGTCGAAAACAGGGGCGTTTTAGTATAATGTTCATAAAAATCCGTTACTTGACCGTTGTATTTAGTGAAAATCTACAAAAAAGGCGTTATAGCTACAAAATAGGGTATTTTTGGGCAATATAAACAAAAGAAAACACCCAAACTTGTAGTATATGTACAAGTTTGGGTGTTAATATTCCAAAAAAGATTAATATGCTTTACCCCAGTAAACTAAATGCTCTGCTTTTTCACCACAACAAACACATTTATCGGAAATTTCTTCCTGATTTAAGGGCATACAACGTGAGCCAACGCCGGTAATTTCCTTAACTTTATCCTCACATTCTTCCTTGCCGCACCACATAGCCTTGATGAAGCCGTCACCTTTTTCATTAAGAGCTGCAGTTATTTCGTCGAGGGTAGAGCAAGCGTAAGTTTTATTCTCTCTGTTTTCAAGAGCTTTGTTATAAATGCCGTCTCTAACCTCTACAAGTTTAGCGCTTACTTCTTCTGCGAGAGTTTCAAGCTTAGCTACGCTCTTTTCTCTGTTGTGACGTGTTACGAGTACACATTCACCGTTTTCAATATCGCGGGGACCTACCTCGATACGAACGGGAACACCCTTCATTTCGTATTCTGAGTATTTCCAACCTGCTGAGTTATTGCTGTCGTCAACCTTAACTCTGATGCCTGCAGCCTCGAGCTGAGCTTTGAGTTCAGCTGCCTTTTCCAGTACGCCGGGCTTGTGCTGAGCAACAGGGATGATAACTGCCTGAATGGGAGCAACTGCAGGGGGAAGTACGAGACCGTTGTTATCACCGTGAGTCATAATGATAGCACCGATAAGTCTTGTTGTCATACCCCAGGATGTCTGATGAGGATATTCAAGCTTGTTTTCCTTGCTCTGATACTGAATTCCGAAAGCCTTAGCAAACCCGTCACCAAAATAGTGTGATGTACCTGCCTGAAGGGCTTTACCGTCGTGCATAAGAGCTTCGATAGCATATGTTGAAACAGCGCCTGCGAACTTATCACTTTCAGTTTTCTTACCCTTTACAACGGGAATTGCAAGGTACTGCTCGCAGAAATCAGCATAAACATTAAGCATCTTTTCTGTTTCGATTATAGCTTCTTCAGCTGTAGCGTGAATTGTGTGACCTTCCTGCCATAGGAATTCTCTTGAACGAAGGAAGGGACGTGTTGTCTTTTCCCAACGAACAACGCTAACCCACTGATTATAGAGCTTGGGAAGATCTCTGTGTGACTGTATGATGTTTGCATAGTGCTCGCAGAAGAGAGTTTCTGATGTGGGGCGTACGCTGAGCTTTTCTTCAAGCTTTTCGCTGCCGCCGTGTGTTACCCAAGCAACTTCGGGAGCAAAGCCTTCAACGTGGTCCTTTTCCTTCTGAAGAAGTGATTCAGGAATGAACATAGGCATACATACGTTTTCGTGTCCTGTTGCCTTGAACATACCGTCAAGAATTCTCTGAATGTTTTCCCAGATAGCATAACCGTAGGGACGGATAACCATACAGCCCTTTACGCTGGTGTATTCAACGAGTTCGGCTTTTTTACAGATATCGGTGTACCATTTGGCGAAATCAACGTCCATAGAGGTGATTTCGTCAACCATTTTTTTATCGTTAGCCATAGTTTTTAGTCCTTTCTGAAAGGTGTATATAATAGTATACGAATTTCACTTTTTAAGGGATAAAAAATACATATATATAATAGTATAGGGAAATCCCTTTTTATTCGTTTCAACCCACAGCTGAGAACTGTGGGCTGAATGATTTTTTTATTAAAGTTTACGCTTTCTTAACTGAAAGTGTAATGTCGCTATCAGCAACAGAAATTGTCTTTGTAAGGTCAGCTTCGATTGCGCCACCGATGATGATATCGTCAGCGAGAAGTTCGTCTGCCATATAAGCCTTGTTTTCTGTGAGACAATCCACGATGAAGTTGCTGTCTGATGAAAGAGCCATAACAACTCTCTGCTCAACCTCGTAGCCTGCTTCCTTACGGATAAGCTGACACTGACGGATAATATCACGAAGGGCGCCTTCTTTGATGAGTTCGTCTGTGAGAACAACATCAAGAGCGATAACTGTGTCACCCTGACAGTCGGCTGAAACAATGCCTGCCTTAGTCTTTGACATAATTGTGAAGATAGCGGGGTCATAAGCTTCTTCAAAACCGCTTACGAGTACTGCTTCGCCTGCCTTAGCCTTAGCTGTGTATTCTGCCATTTCTTCAGCACTTGCAGCTTCGAGGGCCTGCTTCATCTTGTTGACATTCTGCTTGAGAACTGCACCTGCAGCTTTGAAGTTAACAGCAAGGTAGCTATCTTCAAGTACTGCCTTGTCGCTGATGTATTCAAGAGTCTTGATATTAAGCTCGTCAAGAATGTTCTTTTCGTAAATCTTTACAAGGTCGCTCTTAGCTTCGTCGCAGCAAACAAAGAGCTTCTGAAGAGGCTGACGAACCTTAATCTGATGTTCGTTACGAAGTCTCATAGCAACAGCGATGATTTCACGAGCGAATGCTGTCTGCTCGATAATACCGTCATCTTCAAAGCCTTCAAGCACTGTGGGCCAATCAGCAAGATGTACTGAAAGCTCAACTGAAGGCATTACACGACGAATAAGATTCTGCCAGATGCTTTCTGTCATAAAGGGAATGATGGGAGCCATAACCTTTACACAAGCTGT
>JAZQZO010000258.1:0-4072 GCA_045634065.1 Acutalibacteraceae bacterium | reverse complement strand
TCTATAATGAGTATGTGTAATTATGGGGGTGGACTACACCCTTTTACCAGGAAAGTGTGAATTAAACTGTTCCGAGGAAAACACAGGGAGGTCAGTTGTGTTCGGATAATGTTTCGTTTGCCTTTCAGTTTATTATTCATTATTTTGGCGGAAAATCCTAGCCGTCAGAAAATCTTCTTAATTTAAGGGGGATATCAAGGAAATGAAAAAATTATTAAAACAATTAACGAAGAAATCATTCGCATTATTTATGACAGTAGTAATGCTTATGTCCTGCTGGGTATGGTTTGTTCCTGAGAAGAGCTATGCTTATACTATACCTACACACGACATTCAATATTATATCGATGGTGATTTAGACACTATATTTGCGTCTGTAACAACCATCAACGGTAAGTTCGGTGAAGACAATGGTTCTGTAGACGCTTACTATGATAATGTTCTCTATTCACCTACATACAGTGATACTGACCCTAACGGTTATACATTGGCTGGTGACGTAGCTATTGGTCAAAGAGATGAAGACTCTTGTAGCAGCGCATTCAAGAGTGGTATTCAGAGCGGTTTCTATCACTTTGCAGATACCACAATGATGTATGACGGTAGCACTACAGTTCCTAAGACAGCAGTAATATTATCTGTTGACCCTCTGGGTTCGGTTTCTATGATGTCGTCATGGCTTACAAACGCTAACCTTGTTATACCCAGTGCTTGGAAAGAAAAATCCATATCTAGCAGTAATGAAGCAGGCGACTGCGCTCTCGACTTGCCTACCATTATGTTAGCTTCCGGTACTGGTTTGAACAACTCTGAAAGTGCAACCGGTAGCTGGAGCAGAACAGATACAGTTTGTATGTATGCTAACACAATGGAGTTTAAGCTTTCAGGTCTTACCGAAGCAGAGAAAACAGAGTTTGATACAAATTACTATGTAACAATCAATCCTTCATTCTATTTTAAGACCGGTGCAGGCAAATACGGTCCTATTACAACAACAGGTTCAAGAAGAATCAGAGTTATTAACTACAAGCCTGTTTTAGATGCAATTACAGAGATTAAAGGTTACATTAACACTGTAAAGACTGAAGGTAAAGACAATTATTCAGAAGCATCATTAAACGCTCTTGCAAATGTTGCAAACTTACTTATTGCAGCTCATCCCAATAGTCACTTTGATGTTGATGCCTCAAAGAACAATTATGGTGACTATTCAACAGCTGCTAAAAACGCTATTAGTGCTTATAATGAATTCAAAAAGACAGGTCTTGTAAGATTGTATACAATCACTTGGAACATTGACGGTAATCTTGAAACAGATAAGTATGCATACGGCGTTACACCTTCATATAATGGTACTCCTACAAAGGATGAAACTGATACTATAAGATATGAGTTCGAGAAATGGAACCCCACTCCCGTAGCAGTTACACAGGATGCTACTTACACAGCTGTTTGGACAGAAATCCCCAAGACTTTCACAATCACATTCAAAGATTACGACGGCACAGTATTGCAGAGCGGTTCTGAGTATCTTCACGGTGATAAACTTGAACCTCCCAAAGATCCCACAAGAGCTGGTTACAGATTTACTGGTTGGGAGCCCGAGGTGCCCGATACTGCGACTGGCGCTGCAACGTTTACAGCTCAGTATATTAAACAGTGGACAGTAACCTTTGTAAACTGGAATAACACAACTTTACGCACTGTTATTGTAGATGAGGGTACGGGTGCATCATATCAGGGTGCTACACCTTCAAAACCTAACGATGCAAACAACGAATATATATTCACCGGTTGGGACACGGACTTCTCAAAGGTTACATCAGACCTTACAGTAAAAGCACAGTATAGCACTCAGGGCCATACAATTGTATCTGAAGTTGAGGAGTATGCTGATTGTACTAAAGCTGACTATGTCCATACATACTGTTCAGTTTGTTACTATGATGAGCAAGGTGACGTATTCGGTTATCACTATGTAGGTGAGCCTCTCGGCCATACATTCGACAGAGCAGAACCAACATTTGACATTGGTTATTCTATTGACGACAATGAACACACAATCGTTTGTGCAGATTGCTATGCAGCAGAGTCAACAAGACCTCACAATTGGGTAAGAGACGATAGTATGACAGAGGGCGAGCCCACTTGTAACACAGAAGTTACATACTACTATTTCTGTGAATGCGGCGGCGACAAAATAGAGTCAAGCGGCTTTGATTCAAGCAAGCACCTTGACACAGAAATTATCAATGTAGAAGCTCCCACTTGTGAAGAAGACGGTTATACAGGTGATCTTTTCTGTAACGACTGTCAGAAGATCGTTGAATACGGTAAAGCTGATCCTAAACTCGGTCATAAATATACAAAATATGTTTACAACGAAGGCACAGCTACTTGCTTCGCTGACGGTACAGAAACTGCAACTTGTGACAACAATTGTGGCAAAACAGATACACGTACAGCTGCAGGTACACAGCTCACACACGAATATACAAATTATACCTACAACAACGATGCTAAGTGCGAAGTAGACGGCACAGAAACAGCATATTGTAATCACGGTTGTGGTACACCTGATACACGCACAGCTGTTGGTACAGCTCGTGAGCATATTTTCAAAGGCACAATCAAAGATAACGGCAACGGCACTCACTCATACAAATGTACTTATGACGATTGCGACGTTTACGGCGGTACCGTTAACTGCTCAGATTGGGTAGAAGATGGCGACAACTGTAAGTGTAAAGATTGTGGTTACACCAAGGCTCACGCTTGGGGTGCTTGGACTCCTTCAGCAGGCAACACAGGCGACGCTGAAGGCGATATGACTCACACTTGTGCTGACTGTAAGAAGGTAGAAACAGACGATTGTAAGTATGTTCAGGTTGAACACAAAGATGCAACTTGTACTGCTCCCGAATTAACACGCTATGAATGTTCACTTTGCGGACACGGTTATACAGTAAGAGGTATTGATCCTCTCGGCCACGACTATACAGGTAAAATTAAGTACAACAATAACGGTACACACTCATACCTTTGCGCTAACGGTTGCGGCACAGACGGTTTCCAGGGCTTTGAAGGCGCAGCTAAACCTTGTAATGTAATTTATACAAACAACGGCAACGAAACTCACGATGCACGTTGTGAAGAAGATTGCGGTAATGTTAAGGACGACGTAGCTTGTTCAGGCGGTACAGCTTACTGTAATGCACGTGCAATCTGCGAATTCTGTAATACAGCATACGGCACAACATCAGATCACTCATACACAGGCAAAGTTGTATATATCGAAAGAGGCAAGCACGCTTACCGTTGCGTAGGTTGTGATGATCAGAATTTCTACGGTGTAGGCGATGTTGCAGGTGCAACAGAAGATTGTTTCGGTGGCACAGCTACTTGTAAAGATTATGCAGAGTGTGAAAAGTGTGCTCACGAATACGGTGAGTATGCAGCTCACGACTTTAACGGTGGTACACCTGTTCAGCTTGCAGGCGACGTTCACGCTTACAAATGTTCAGTTTGCACAGAAGATGTTTACGGTGTAGACAGAGAAATCAATGCAACAGAGGCTTGCTCAGGCGGTACAGCTACTTGTAAAGACCTTGCTGAATGTACAGTTTGTAAAGACGGTCACGGCGACTATGCGGCTCACGTATTTAACGGTGAAGCAGTTCAGCTCGAAGGCGATGTTCACGCTTACAAATGTTCAGTTTGTACAAAAGATGTTAACGGTGTAGGTTCAGTAGAAGGTGCGACAGAAGCTTGCTCAGGCGGCACAGCTACTTGTAAAGACCTTGCTGAATGTACAGTTTGTAAAGACGGTCACGGCGACTATGCAGACCACGTATTTAATGGCGATGCAGTTAAACTTGATGGCGACATTCACGCATATAGATGTTCAGTTTGTGAGAGAACAGACATCTACGGTGTAGGTTCAGAAGTTGACGCAACTGAGGCTTGCTCAGGCGGCACAGCTACTTGTATAGCATTTGCAGTCTGCGATGTATGTAAAGATACACACGGTGGTTATGTAGCTCACGTATATGATGCTGACAAATACTATGAC
>JAZQZO010000257.1:0-3042 GCA_045634065.1 Acutalibacteraceae bacterium | reverse complement strand
TTACAATAATACATTTTTTACCTCTAAAACATTTTATTATGGTTTTTATTTACAATTATTGTTTCTTATGTTATCATAAACATATAGAAATTTTTCGAAAGGAAGAATACAATGAAAAAACTTATTTCTTTGATGCTCGTTTTCGTTATGATTTTTGCGGTTATGGCACCTGTAATCTCGGTATCTGCTGCCAATGAAAGAACACCCATTGTTTACATTCGCGGTAACGGTGACGGCCTTTATTACCCTGACGGCACCCTCTGTGTTGCTCAGTTTGAAGATCTTTCTCTGGGTGGTGAAGACAGCATTGACAAGGATACTATCGTTGAAACTACAGTAAACATCCTCAAGCCTTTTGTTTTAGAAGGTATGCTCTTTGATAAATGGGATAACTACGGCAGAGCTGTCTATGAGGAGCTCAAGCCTCTTTTCCCCGACGCAGGCCTTGACTATAACGGTAATCCCACAAAAGGTACAGGTGTTCATCCTCAGACTATGGCTAACTCAATAGCAGCATCAAAATCAGCTTACAATTATAATGTAAACGGTCAATATGCCTTTGCTTATGACTGGCGTGTTTCACCCTATGATCATGTAGATAGGCTTCACGAGTATATTCTTCAGGTGCTCCACGCAACAAAGCAGGAACAGGTTTCAATGTATTGCAGATGTATGGGCGGCAGCCTTCTTGCAGCTTACCTTGAAAAATACGGTCATCTCGGTCACATAAAGAATGTTATATTCTGTGACTCGCTTCAGAACGAATCAACTCTTTTCTCAAAGGCTTTCAGTGGTCAGATTGAATTTGATGCAAAGACTATTGAAAGATATGCAGGCCAGGTTGACTTCTTAGGTACAACGGGTGACGGTGTTGGCTTTGAATTTACAGATGTTCTTTATGAAATCGTATTCAAGACAATGGATTTCTTTAATCAGATAACTGTTACTGATAAAGCTCTCAACGAAGTAGAAGAATTATACGAAAGACTTGCTAAGGCTCTTATGCCCGCTCTTCTTCACGCTTTTGGTATGGCTACACAGGTCAATTACTGGACTGAAGTCAACGAAAATGATATGGACGCTGCCCTCGACCTCGTTTATGGCAAAGAGGGCTCAGAGCTTCGTACAAAGTACGCAGGTCTCATCAAAAAGATTCAGTATTACAGAGAGCACGTTTCATCAGATCTTGATGGTTTCTATGATAAACTCGAAGAAAATGGTATTCACTACGGCTTCATAGCAAAGTACGGATTTATGAATATGCCTATTCTCAAGGATGCCGACCTTCTAAGCGACTCACTTGTTAGCCTTACGCACTGTACTTTCGGTGCAACAACAGCTCCTGTAGGCAAAACTCTTTCAAAGGAATATCTTGCAGGTGTGTCTGAAGAAAACCGTAAGTACATTGCTCCCGACAAGCAGGTTGACCTCTCAACTTGCAGAGTACCCGACAGAACGTGGATACTTAAAAACGCTCACCACGATGTAATTGACTGTCTGGAGCCTGTTATCTGGGAATTCCTTAACGGCACCAATGAAACAGTTGACACTGTAAAATCAGGCTCACAGTTTATGGTATTCGATTACGAAACCCTTACAGCTTCAACTATGACAGAGGACAACTGTGCAGAGTATGAATGGATATCCCGCCCCGTTGAAGAGCCCACAACAGAAACAAGACTTGTTTCATTTATGAGATTCTTTACAATGATTATCGACTTCTTTACTAAGCTCTTTAAGGGTGAACTTGATTTTTCAAATCTTTTCGGGTAAAACTTAAGTTTTATATAGTTAAGCTGTCTGATATTTGTAAATTTATATCAAAAAATCAGTCTTAAAAATATAATAATTTGTTTTGAATCCCCCTAGTTGAAAAGGGTATTCAATGTATTATAGTTGCAGATAACATCTAGGAAAAAGCACTTCGAAAGAAGTGCTTTTTCAGTTTTGTTAACGAAAACCCCCGGCTTAGCCGGGGGGGGTACTATTCAATCCAAAGGATTGATATGTAATCACGGCTGTATGTAATAAGGATATACAAGGCGTTACCTTGATTCTTGACTAACTTATACATTGTAAAATATTAATATTTGTGGTATAATAAATCAGACAAATAAGAATTTGACGGTGTAGTCATGAAAAAAACATTAGATTCGAACACATTAAAATTTATTGCAATTGTTGCGATGACTATCGATCATATTGCTTGGTTGGTTTTTCCGGGGTACGACAATGGTATTGTTCCTGTTACATTACATATAATCGGTAGGCTCACTTGTCCGATTATGTGTTATTTCATAGCAGAAGGTTATCACTACACAAAAAACATAAATAAATATACTTTGCGGTTGTTTGCGTTTGCTTTTATATCGCATTTTGCTTACATATTCGCTTCTTCATCCTTTGTGGACCTAAAATCATTTATCCCATTGTATTACGGAGATGTTTTTAATCAGACTAGTGTTATGTGGTCTCTTGCGTGGGGTTTGGTAATGCTCCGTGTTGTAAACAGTGAAAGAATAAAGCCGAATGTGAGAGTTATTCTTGTTCTGCTGATTTGCCTTATTACTTTCCCGAGTGACTGGAGCTGTATTGCAAGTCTTTGCATCCTCGCTATCGGTACAAACAAAGGGAACTTCAAAAAACAGATGTTATGGATGATTTTTTATGTATTCATTTATTCTGTCGTGTATTTCTTTGCTCTTGACAAGCTTTATGGAATTATACAAATGGGGGTTATATTGGCAATACCGTTTATTATGATGTATAACGGACAAAGAGGTAGTAACCTAAGAATAAACAGGTTTATGAAGTGGTTGTTTTACATATATTATCCATTGCATCTTTTTATCATAGGTTATATTCAGGTTATTAGTTAACTTAAATTTTATCGATTCGTTGACAAAATGGATTGTAAAGATAGCACTTATCGAAAGATAGGTGCATTTTTATTTATCGCTCGCCGCGGGGCGTTACTTTTGCTGGCGCCCAAAAGTAACCAAAACCCGCTAATTATTTTACTTTAATCTCAATCCCTTGGGA
>JAZQZO010000256.1:0-2481 GCA_045634065.1 Acutalibacteraceae bacterium | reverse complement strand
AAGAGCCTCGTTGATGCTCTCGAGAGCTCCGATAGTGCTTGCACGCTGACGCTCGGTTGTGAGCATAGCCTTCGATGTGTCAATTTTATCAGTACCGAGAACTCTCTCGATAGCTTTGGTCAGTTCCTCTTCACCGTCGTGAGACATAGCACTGATGAAAACAGTTTCGGCAAAATTATCTTTTATATATTCAATGTCGGTCTTTGATGGCAGATCGGTTTTGTTGACGATGGCAATAACGTCCCTGCCCTTGCAAAGCTGGAAGATTTCTCTGTCGCTGTCATCCAGAGGCGCAGATCCGTCAAAAACTGCAAGAATTAGTCCGGCTCTTTCAATTCTTGTTCTCGCAAGGTCAACACCGATGCTTTCGACTATATCGGCACTTTCTCTGATGCCTGCAGTGTCAGCAAGACGAAGAATAACGCTACCCACGCGTACAGTCTCTTCAACAACGTCACGGGTTGTGCCGGCAATATTAGTAACAATTGAACGGCTGAAGCCTGAAAGCATATTCATAAGAGCAGACTTGCCTACATTGGGCTTACCCACAATTGCAGTATCAACGCCACTTGTCAGCGCCTTGCCTGCATCAAACTTTGAAAGAAGAGCTGTCAGCTGACCTTTGACCTCGCTGAGAATCTCTTCAAGATTTTCAGTGCTGATTTCGGGAATCTCCTCATCGGGATAGTCAACCCAGGCAGCCATATGGGCAGATGCCGAAATAAGTTTAGCACAAAGCTCCTGTGTCTTTCTGCTGAGGGCGCCATCGAGAGCTGTCATTGCAGCTTTCATTCCCTGCTGTCCCTGAGCTGCAATAAGCGACATAACAGCTTCAGCTTCTGATAAATCCATCTTGCCGTTGAGGAATGCTCTCTTGGTAAACTCGCCGGCTTCGGCAGGTCTTGCACCCGCCGCCAACACAGCACGAAGCACTTGATTAGTTACAAACACTCCGCCGTGGCAGGATATTTCAACCGTATCCTCACCTGTATAGCTTTTCGGTGAACGGAAAACAAGAGCTACGCCCTCATCGATATCTTCACCGTCTATATGCACTCTTCCGTGTGCGGCAGTGTACCCTTTAAGAGAAGAGAGCTTCTTGCCTGAAGTCGACTTAAAAGCTCTGTCGGCAACGGCAATTGCATTGTCGCCTGATATTCTGATTACACCTATACCGCCTGCAGCCACGGGAGTGGAAATTGCAGCTATTGTTTCTGACATAAGTTTCACCTCATAAAGTCTATATTTTAAAGGTTTTATTTTGCAAGGCGGTTAATCATACTAAGATGCTCTACATAGAAGCATTTGACATCATTTATTTTTGTCATACCACCCTGCAAGGACATATGGTCGCCGTGGTATATGGGCATAATATTCCATATTCCTTTTTCAGTTTGATTCTCTTTATATTCTGTAGCAGGTGCATCTGAAGGTGCAAGTGCAGATATAGTGTTTACCAGGCCGTCGTTTTCCTGCCAGGTTTCATCAATAATAAAACCGCCTGCGGTCACACCTGTATATTTACCCATAGCCACTGATGAATTGGCATAAATACTTTCCATTATATCCTTTTCAGGAGAATGTGTTCCGTCTTCAATTTTCTCTGTAGCTGTGCAGGCAAATGAAAAATAATATGTATCTTTATATGTGATGATAGTTTTGTTTAGTGCGAGAGCATTGTCGATATACATATCGTAAGCGGCATAGTCACTATCGATTCTGCCGTCTTTTTCTCCACCCGTAAACTGACTCATAAGCTTATCCGATATGTTGCCGAAAATATCTTTTACGGATGTTTCTGTTGCACTTCTTGCCTGTGGTGTGCTTTCACCGATATTGTATGCCGAGGTTCCGTTGTGAGGAGCAGCGAGAGAAGTAACTGAATATATCCAGTCACCTTTATCGCCTTTGAAATAGTCTGAAAGTTCCGAAGCCGGTGTAGCTTTGATTTCTTCCTCTGCACCTTTTTCCATTATACTTGCAAAGAGTCTTACAGTTGCACCACCAAATGAGTGTCCCAAAAGATTTATTTTATTCTCTGCGCTGAAGCTCTCTATAAGTGCCCTGCCCGAAAAATCTTCGCCGTATCTCTCGTGATTGCATCTTTCGCTGTGAGCCTTTCCATAGTCTACTCTTGTACCCGTAAGCTGAGCATAGAGTTCACACGCTCTGTCCCAAGCACTGTTTGTAGGAGCTACTGATGCAGCATAAGCATCGAAGCCTTTATCTCTGAGATATGTCATCAGTTCACCGCCGAACATACCCCAATAAGGCATAAGTTTATAAATGTCATCATAACTGCCCCAACCTGAAAGGCCGTGAACAAAAATGTAGGGATAGTTGGTATTCCAGTCTGAGCTATCAGTTTTAAGGATATCTATATTGATACCTAAAAACATAGGGATGGCTATAAGTATAGAGATAAACTTATAAATAATCTGATGTATAATTGCTGACATAATTTTCTCTCCTTTTAATCAG
>JAZQZO010000255.1:0-1702 GCA_045634065.1 Acutalibacteraceae bacterium | reverse complement strand
AGTGTTGTTCCTGACATTGATTTTGAAGTTCCCGATGTTGAAGAATCTCTCAACTGGTTCCAGAGGCTTATCAAGGCTATCAAAGATTTCTTTGCAAAGCTTTTCGGTAAGAAATAATATTTCAAACATTGATAAATAATCTGACCGGGGACTCATCTGAGTTCCCGGTTCTGACTTCTTTTGTGTGGATTTTGCTTTTAAACTATTGACTTATATATTTTATTATGCTAAAATTCTATAGACAATTTTTATCGGCTATGACCAAGAGGAGTAGTAAGATATATCTTTTAAGAGAGAAGACGGTTGGTGCGAGTCTTTAAGAGAGTCTTATGAAGGTAGCTTGTGAGCTTCGGGCAGAAATCCTGATAGGAGAGTAGACCCCGACGGTAAATCTCCGTTAAGATTTTGAGTGCAGTGCTTAGGCACTGAATTCAGGTGGTACCGCGGAATTTTCTCCGTCCTGATTTTCGGGACGGAGTTTTTATTTTTGTAATTAATTTTTTGGAGTGAATATTATGGCAAAAGAACTTGCAAAGCAGTACGATCCGAAAAATGTAGAAGATCGTATCTACAAGACCTGGCTTGACGGGAAATATTTCCACGCTGAGGTTGATGAAAAGAAAAATCCCTATACTATTGTAATCCCCCCGCCAAACATTACAGGTCAGCTCCATATGGGTCACGCCCTCGATAACACTCTTCAGGATATTCTTATCCGTTTCAGAAGAATGCAGGGCTTTGACACATTGTGGCTTCCCGGCACTGACCACGCTTCAATTGCTACTGAAGCTAAGATTGTTGAAGCTATGAAAGCCGAAGGCATTTCGAAAGAAGATCTCGGCAGAGAAGGTTTCCTTGAGAGAGCTTGGGACTGGAAAGCGCAGTACGGTGGCAGAATTATCGAACAGCTCAAGAAGATGGGTTCATCCTGTGACTGGGACAGAGAGCGTTTCACACTCGACGAAGGTTGCTCAAAAGCAGTTAAAGAGGTTTTCGTAAACCTTTATGAAAAAGGTCTCATTTACCGCGGTGAAAGAATGATCAACTGGTGTACTCACTGTAAGACATCAATTTCAGACGCTGAGGTTGAACACGAAGAAAAAGACGGCAACTTCTGGCACTTGAGATATCCTTTTGCAGACGGTACAGGCTATATCGAAGTTGCTACAACTCGCCCTGAAACAATCCCCGGTGATACAGGTGTTGCTGTTCACCCCGACGACGAAAGATATAAGGCAATTATCGGCAAGACTGTTATTATTCCTGTCATCGGCAGAGAAATCCCCATCGTAGCTGATACCTACGCTAAGATGGACAAGGGTACCGGTGCTGTTAAAATCACACCTGCTCACGACCCCAACGACTTCGAAGTTGGTCTCAGATGTGACCTTCCCGTACTCAACGTAATGACAGACGACGGCTTTATGAACGAAGCTGCAGGCAAATATGAGGGTATGAACCTTATGGAATGCCGTAAGGCCCGTATTGCTGATATGGAAGAGGCAGGCGCTCTCGTTAAGATTGAGCCCACAAAGCACGAGGTTGGTACTTGCTACCGTTGTCATACTGCAGTTGAGCCCCGCGTTTCAAAACAGTGGTTCGTTAAGATGGAGCCTCTCGCTAAGCCTGCTATTGAAGTTGTCCGTGAGGGTAAGGTTAAGTTTATCCCCGAGCGTTTTGACAAGATTTATTACAACTGGAT
>JAZQZO010000254.1:0-6995 GCA_045634065.1 Acutalibacteraceae bacterium | reverse complement strand
CAGAAGTTATGGCGAGAGCCGTTAAAGCTCCGGCTACTCCCATACTTGCTTGCTCGATTATATCTCTTGTTCCGGGCGGTAAGTTATACTATACAACTTACTATTTTGTTACAAGCGATATGGAAAAGTTTGATATTACTTTAGGTGAGACTTTGCAGATTGCTGCAGGCCTTGCGGTAGGCATTATCTGTGTTTCGGTAATTGTACACGAGATTAACAGGAACAAGTTCAAGCATATACTTGATGTGGACTAAAGGAAAATCAGCGTGTTTTGGTTACTTTTCCACGCGAGGAAAAGTAACGCTACGCGGCGAGCTAATATGTATCTGATTTGCAGATGCGATATATTGCTATAGGGCAATTCGGTATGCGCTTAGCCCGTGATAACACCTTCGATGCGAGAATGAAAATCAGATGAAGAGGGTAGTGGCGGCTCCGTCGCCGAATGGAATTCGGCGCGTGAGTGCATTGCACTCACGTGAAAGCACTTTGTGCTTTCACGGAGCCGCACCCCACCTTTTGCAGTAACCAAAAACAAAATGAAACGAAGCAGAGCTTCAAAATCAGTATGTAAAAATTAAAACTTAAAATATAAGGAGAGAAAAATATGAGTATCAAAGACACAGTTGTTTCAGCAGTAGGTAGTGTTGTAAGCGTATTTACAGGTCTTTCCCAGGCTGAAAATCAGAGAAGCAAAGCACCGAAGGTTATAACACCGGGTATGCCGGAACTCCTCAGAAACGTTGCGGCTCAGGGTGCAGTTCTTGTTAAAAATGACGGAGTGCTTCCATTTAAGAAAGACAGCGAAGTTGCTCTCTTTGGCAGAGTGCAGAAAGACTGGTTCTTCACAGGCTACGGTTCAGGCGGTGACGTAAACAAGCCCTATGCTGTTGATCTTGTTGAAGGTATCAGAAAATGCGAAAACCTTAAACTCAATGAAGAACTTGCAAAAATCTATAAGGATTGGTCTGACGAAAACCCCATCAACCACGGCATATGGGGTCAGTGGCCAAGATTTTACCCCGAAATGCCTATCGAAAGTTCTGTTGTTAAAAAGGCTGCAGAAACATCAGCAACAGCGGTTGTTGTTATTGGCCGTTCGAGCGGTGAGGACAGAGAAAATGTTCTTGAAAAGGGTAGCTACTACATAACAGATGAGGAACTCCAGCTTCTTGATAAAGTTACTGCTGAGTTCAGCAAGACGATTGTGCTTCTCAACATCGGCTGTATTATGGATATGTCCTGGATGGATAAATACGGTGATAAGATTTCAGCGGCTATGATTGTATGGCAGGGCGGTATGGAAAGCGGTAACGCTGTAGCTGATCTGCTTTCGGGTAAAGTTTCCCCCTCAGGTAAGCTCAGTGCAACCATCGCAAAGACTTATGACAGCTTTCCGAGTGCAAAAGATTTCGGGAATAAGGAATTCAACAACTACACAGACGATATATATGTAGGTTATAGATATTTTGAAACTTTCAAGCAAAATGATGTTCAGTATCCCTTCGGTTTTGGCCTTACTTACAGTGAGTTTAAAACAGAGTTCATCTCACTTGATAAAACAGATGACGGCTTTACTTTTAAGTGTAAGGTGACAAATATCGGCAGTGTACCCTCAGCTTATGCACCTCAGGTTTATGTTGAAAAGCCCTGCGGTGTACTCGGTAACCCCTACCGTGAACTTGTAGCTTTCAAAAAGACTGCAGTGCTTGCAGCAGGTGAAAGTCAAGAGCTTACAATGGATATCTTGATGTATGACCTCGCAAGTTATGATGACAGCGGTAAGACAGGCTTCAAGTCAGCATATGTTATTGAGAAGGGTGAGTATGGCTTCGCTCTGGGTGACAATGTAAGAGATGCAGAAAAGGTTGCTTCCTGGACAAGCGAAGAGACTACTCTCTACCGTCAGCACAGACAGACAGCAGCTCCCAGAGCTGATTTCGATATCATCAAGGCTGTGAAAGAAAACGGTGAATATAAGGCTATAAAAGAAAAGGCTTTCAAGAAACAGTATGACCTTAAGAAGATTATCCTCGAGGGTCTTCCCAAGGATATCCCGATGACAGGTGACAAGGGCTATAAGCTCATTGATGTCAAAAACGGCAAGGTGTCAATGGAAGATTTCGTTGCACAGCTTAGTCTCAAAGAGCTTGAAGCGATTTCCCGTGGCGACTACACAATGGGCAGTAAGCTCGGTGCTCTCGGCAATGCAGGTGCTTTCGCAGGTGTACTTCCCTCACTCAGAGCAAAAGGTATTCCAGCTTGCATCACAACGGACGGCCCTTCAGGCATCAGACTTTCAGCGTGTTGCTCGCTTATGCCTATAGGTACACTTCTGGCAAGTACTTTCGACGTAGATCTAGTTGAAGCTCTTATGACAAAGGAAAGTGCCGAAATGGCAGATAAGGGTACAGATATACTTCTGGCTCCCGGTATGAATATTCACAGAAGTCCTCTTTGCGGAAGAAACTTCGAATACTTCTCAGAAGACCCATATCTCTGCGGTAAGATTGCAGCTTCTTATGTAAGAGGTGTTCAGGCAGGCGGTCAGAGTGCTTGTCCCAAGCATTTCGCTTGTAACAATCAGGAATTTAACCGTAACGGAAACGACTCAAGACTTTCAGAAAGAGCGCTTCGTCAGATATATCTCAGAGGTTTTGAAATCTGCGTAAAAGAGGCTGCTCCGAAAAATATTATGACATCATACAACCTCATCAACGGTGTTTGGGGACACTACAATTACGAACTTTGCACAATGATTCTCAGAGAAGAGTGGGGATATAAGGGCAATGTTATGACTGACTGGTGGATGAGAAAATCCAAGAGTCAGGAATTTCCCGAGATGTGCGATCAGGCATACAGAGTAAGAGCCCAGGTTGATGTGCTTATGCCCGGCGGTGGTAGAGTTGTAATTTTCAGAAAACCTGACGGTACGCTTCTTAAAACATATGGTAAGAAAGATGGTATAACTCTCGGTGAAATGCAGAGAACAGCTATGAATGTTCTTCGTTTTGCTATGAATTCTACAGCAATGGACAGGGAATAATAATTCGGAATGAGGATAACCCCTCAGTCACTTCGTTTCAGCTCCCCTTTCAGGAGATCCGAGGCTACGGTTGCACCATCAGTGCTGCTATAACGTAATTGTGATAAAGTTAAGGCGAGTAGGTCAGTACCTGCCCGCCTTTTTAGTTAGGAGTGGCAGGGGTAGGAATTGCTGACGCCCACTTTTAGTTTTTGCAGGAGGGTAGAGGCGGCTCCATAAAATCGCTTTGCGATTTTTGAGGGCGACGGCTGTCGCCCTCGTGCCGAAAGAATTTCGGCAATGGAGCCGCCGGACCCTGCCTTTTAGTGCAAACTGCATAGTTTTAGCTCTTGAATTTGTACTTGCTTTTTTTTATGAAAATTGCTAAAATATAGTGTAGATTAGTATGGATTGGAGTATCCTATGGGTGTGAAAGATATATATTGCAAACCCACTTTTTTGAATATCCCTCGCGAAAAACGTGAGAAGATTTTGTCTGTAGCTGTCAATGAGTTCGCTCATAACGGCTTTGAAAATGCTAACATAAATACTATAGCCAAAAAGGCGGAAGTGAGTGTCGGTTCTCTTTATAAATATTTTGATACAAAAACAGACCTGTTTCTTACTAGCGTTGATTATGCACTGAAAAATCTTGAAATTATAATGGAAACCATTGTTGAATCTAATGAAGATGTGATGGTAAAATTGGAAAAGCTGGTCAGAGTTGCAATTGAGTTTTCAAGAAGAAACACTGTGCTTATCAAACTTTATAATGAAGTGACAAGTGAAAGCAAAGCAGAACTTGTCAAAGAAATTGCAGAGCAGGTTGAGAGCATCACATCACAGGCTTATAAAAAAGCTATTATCGAAGGTCAGGTGGCAGGCGAAATCAGAACTGATATCGATCCGGGTATGGCAGCATTTTTTGTAGATAACCTGTTGATGAATATACAGTTTTCTTACGCTTGTGACTATTACAGTGAAAGATATAAAATCTATGCAGGCGAGGATATTTTCTTAAAAGATGAGTTTGTTGTTGAGAATATTCTTCGTTTTATAAAATCTGCATTGAAATTAAATTAATAATTTATTTGAAAGGAATATAAAATTATGAAATACGCACTTGCATATGACATCGGTACAACAGGTGTTAAAACTTGTCTTTTTGAGATTGACAAATCAATCAAACTCGTAGCTGATGCAATTGAAGGCTATGAACTTTATGTACTTCCCGGTGGTGGTGGAGAACAGGATCCTGATGAATGGTGGGCTGCTATGTGCAAAACCACAAAGGAACTCTTCACCAAATGTGATGTTAAACCCGAACAGATTGATGGTATCTCATTCTGTTCACAGGCTCAGGGTCTCGTATTAGTTGATAAAAACGGCAGACACGTAAGACGTGCTATGAGCTATATGGATCAGAGAGCAAGAGAAGAACTCAAAGAGCTTATGGCTTACGGTCCTCAGATTGCAGGCGCAAATATTCCCAAGCTTCTCGTTTCTCTTCAGAAAACAGGTGCTGTTGCTGCCAGCGTAAAAGACCCTGTTTATAAATATAACTGGGTTAAAAAGCACGAGCCTGAAGTTTTCAGCAGAGTACATAAATGGCTTGATGTTAAAGAAGCTCTTATTGCAAGAATGACAGGCGAGTTCGTTATGACAGAGGACTCAGCTTTCGGTACACTTCTTCTTGATATCAAGAAAAAGTGCTGGTGTCCCCAGATTGTAAAAATGCTTGATGTTGATGAAAAGCACCTTGCTAAGATTATCAAGTGCACAGATAAGGCAGGCGAGCTTTCAGCTGAAGCTGCAGCTGAGCTTGGTCTCGTACCCGGTATCGCAGTATACGGCGGCGGTATGGACGCTTCACTTATCGGTGTTGGCGCAGGCGCAACAAAGAATGGTGACACACACGTTTATATGGGTACATCAGGTTGGGTTTCAACCGTTGTTGATAAGAGTATCGTTGACGCAAGTGCTATGATTGCAGCTATCGTCGGTGCACAGCCGGGTCTCTTTAACTATTTTGCTGAGCTTGAGACAGCAGGCAAGTGCCTTGAATGGGTTAAGAATCACCTTGCACTTGACGAAATCGGTATTTACCTCAAGAAAACCGATGTGGCAGAAGACATCGAAAGTAAATACACAAACCTTTATCAGTACCTTTCAAGCGTTATCGAGTCAGTGCCTGCGGGCTGTGACGGTGTTATCTTCACTCCCTGGCTTCACGGCAACAGATGCCCCTTCGAAGACCCCAACTCAAGAGGTATGTTCTTCAATCTCAGCATTGAAACAGGCAAGAGCGAAATGATAAGAGCTGTTGTTGAGGGCGTATGTATGCATATGAGATGGATGCTTGAGACTCAGGATAAGAAGACAAAGACATCAGACACTATCCGTTTTGTTGGCGGTGGTGCACTCAATGCTTCAACCTGTCAGATTCTTGCAGACTGCACAGGCAAAAAGGTTGAAACTGTACCTAGTCCTCAGAATGTAGGCGCAGTCGGTGCAGCGGTAGTAGTAGCTGTAGGTATCGGTGTTATTGATGAGATTTCCGATGCGGGCAAGCTTATTTTAGCAGACTGTGTTTACGAGCCCAATAAGGCAGATAAGGCAGCATATGATAAGAACTTTGCAGCGTATAAAGAAATTTACGGTGCGAACAAGAAGATTTTCAAAATGCTCAACTCAGACAAATAAGAGCGCGTTTTGGTTACTTTTGGGCGCTAGCAAAAGTAATGCCCCGCGGCGAGCGGTGGGTTGCAAGGGCGAAGCCCCGCCACAATAAAAGAATGTGACAGACTCAAAAATTAATAATAAAAGGACGCGAGAAACTTGCGCCCTTTTATTTTTTTCTACTGTAGAGGGGAGTTGTAGGATAGGTGTATCGATTTCTATCGCAAAGCAAAAAAGTCGACCACGGGTAGACGCTACATCTTTCAGGAACGGAGATGTTATCAATTTTGATTTTTTAATTTTAAATTAAATTGGCGGTGGGCGGCTCCATAGCCGAACGACGTTCGGCTCGGCGACGGTGTAGTCGCCGTAAATCGCTACGCGATTTAATGGAGCCGCCTCTCACCTGTGGCACTGGCTTAATCGGGTACCAAAAAAGTTGAAAAAATATCTGTAAAGCTATTGACATTTACACCTATCTTTAGTATAATATCCAAGCTGTAAAGTTATTGGTCTTTACACCAATGGGGAGGAGGATGTGAAAATGGCTAAAAATCTTGATGTAATTATCCTTTTTGATATTTACGGAAATATGCTTACTCAGAAGCAACAGGATTTCATCAGCTATTATTACAACGATGACCTTTCCCTTGCGGAAATTGCCGAGAACGAAGGCATCACAAGACAAGGTGTACGTGATGCAATTAAACGCGCTGAAGCTCAGCTTTTCAGTTTCGAAGAGCATCTGGGACTTCATAAGCGATTGGAGAAAACTAAAAACGGCCTTGAAGAAATCGGTGAGCTTATAAAACTCATTGACGAGGTTAACCGTCGTACCATTCTCTCTAGAGAAATCAACGACGCTACGGCAAGAATTTCCGCCCTGACACAAATAATCAGCGAGTAAAGGAATGATATAATGGCATTTGAAGGTCTTTCAGACAGACTGGAAGCCGCCTTTAAAAAGCTCAGAAGTAAGGGCGCCCTTACAGAGAGCGATGTAAAGGAAGCCATGAGAGAAGTTCGTCTTGCTCTTTTAGAAGCTGACGTAAACTACAAGGTTGCTAAGGACTTTACCAAAACAGTTACCGAGCGTGCTATCGGCGCAAAGGTAATGGAAAGCCTTACTCCCTCGCAGATGGTTATTAAAATCGTAAACGAGGAACATACCAATGTCATGGGCGGTACCAAGTCCCGACCCAACACCGCCAACCACCCACCCACAATCGTAATGATGTGCGGCCTTCAGGGTAGCGGTAAAACAACTCACAGTGCAAAGCTTGCTCTTATG
>JAZQZO010000253.1:0-4365 GCA_045634065.1 Acutalibacteraceae bacterium | reverse complement strand
TTGTTGCCGTTTTCATCTTTCATAACAAGCTCACCTTCAATAGTGACTCCGCTTTTACTTCCGCGTTTTCCCTCTACGAGTACCAACCAAGGCTGTTTGCCTTTTTTCTCAACGACAAATCTCACACGCTTGACCTCGATTCCGCCCAGACGCATACTTACAATTATATCGCAAAGTCGTTCGGGGCGGTGACACATACAGAATCTGCCACCGAATTTCAGGAGCTTTGAAGCAGCTCCTACGGCATCATCAATATTGCAGCAAACCTCGTGTCTTGCGATGCGCTGTGCCTCGCCTATGCTCTCTATACCGGTACCAACAGGTTTATATGGCGGATTCATCGTCACAAGGTCAAATCTGCCATATTCAAGGACACCCTTAAGGTTTCTCAGATCGCAGTTAACAGGGGTTATTCTACCTACCATATCATTGATTTCAAGGCTCTTCTCAAGCTGACCTATTGCCTTGGGCTGAATATCAAGAGCAAAAACCTCTTTGGTTATACCCTTGCACCATATAAGAGGAATAATGCCACAACCTGTACCCATATCGCAGGCAATATCTTTTCTTCTGATAGAAGCAAAATTTGCAAGAAGCACCGCATCGGTACCAAAAGTGTGACTATCAGATGTCACAATGCTCATTTTATTGCCAAGTGGCTCTATTCTCTCATCGTTCAATAATTCCATAATTGTCACCTGCACATAAAAAACTAAGGTAATGATATCATAAAACTGCTTAAAAGTAAAGCAAATATCCACCCGAATTGCTTCGAGTGGATACTAAAAATTAAATTAGTGGTTGTGACCGTCATCAGCTGAATGAGCTGCATTAGCCTTGATGTTTCTGATCTGCTCTTTTGCAAGTGAAACGATGAATTCCTCTACACCGAGAAGTGATTCTTCAACTTTGCCGTCAATCTTAACATTGTCACCATTTTCGAGTTCTTCAGAGAGCTTGTTGTATTCATCTGCAGCGAGGTCATTTCTGATAGTGTCTGACCAGGTTGTTACTTCACTGTCGATGAAGTACATAATGTGGTAACCGAACTGAGTTTCAACAATACCTACATCGCCGTTCTTTCTGCCCTCTTTGAGTGCCCAGTTTTCAAATTCATCAACCATATAGTCCTGAGTAACATTTTCATAGATACCGCCCTCAGCAGCGTTGCTGTCTTCTGAATACTTAACAGCAAGAGCGCCGAAGTTTTCTTCTGTCTTATCACCGTCGAGATATTCCTTAAGAATATCCTGAGCCTTGTTGTAGAGTTCAGCGTTTGTGAACTTATCAGTCTTAACTTCGATATCAATAGTTGTTTCGTAGGCGCTTGAATCGAGAAGTTCAACCTTAACTTCTTCTTTTTCTTCAGCTTCTTCTGTTTTTTCGGTCTCTTCAGTTTTAGCCTCTTCAGGGAACTTAACGAGAATGTGTCTTACATCATAAGTGTAACTGTCAGGAGCCTTGTGAACAGGATCTACCATCATAAATACAGTGTAGCCTGTGTCTTTTGTTTCAACGATGTAGGTCTCACCTGCTTTTGCGTCTTCACTGAATGCCCACTTAAGGAAGTTTTCATCTGAAGCTTCATATGAAAGATCACCGTGTGTTATATTTTTTAAGAGAGTGAGGGTTTCGTCCTTCTTATAATCTTCAAACTTTTCATCGCCTGCTTTTTCAGCGTACTGAGAAGCAAGGGTCTTGAAGTCTGCACCTGACTTGAGAGCCGCAACAAACTTATCAGCCTCAGCCTTAGCTGCTGCCATTGTTGCATCTGTTACTTTTTCTGTATCTTCTTCGCCCTCTTTTTCAGCCTTTACAGTTTCCTTAGCAGCATCAATAGCGTAATTATAAATTGAAACTACACCATATGTTTTAAGTGAATCAAAGTATGTCTTTTCAATTTTTGTGTCAGAATATGACTGAGCGAATTCTTCTGTTTTAACAGTCTGAACCTTTGTTGTAAGAGTCTGCTCTTCAACAATCTTTCTGAGCATATCTGTTGTCATACCCTTGTGGAAGAACTTGCGAAGATATGCGGAAAGTGAATAATTCATTTCCTTAGCACCGCTTTTGAATTCTTCAATTGTTTCATCAATCTGAGCATAATCTGCTTCATCAAGTTTGATGTCATTTTCTTCAGCGTACTTAACTGAACCCTTTACATACTTAAGACTTGACATTGCCTGGTCAGCAAAGAAGTCTGTGTAAGTGGGATCTTCAACGCCTTCGATTTTGCCGTTGTACTTCTGCTCATCAGGTGAAACTGAGTAGTCATAACCTGTGAACTGCTTACCCATACCCTCACCGTAATATGTGTCATACTGATATGAATACTGGAAGTAGTTATTGAATGCTGCTGAATAATAGTAGCCGTATTCTGCTGATGTTACTTCAACGTCACCTACCATAAAAGCGAGCTTTCCTCTTTCGAGCATACCTGAGTTGCTTACTGAAAATGCACCGATACCTGCAACGATAGCAAGCACCACTACAGCAGCGATAGCTTTCTTCACACCTTTGGTAATAATTACCTTATGCTGTTTTTTTGCATTCTTTTTTGCAGCCTTCGCAATACGCGCTTTTCTTTCTTCACGGTAAAGCTCAGCAGCTGTCTTTTCTTGTTTTGCCATTAGATTCATCCTTTTCTCGTAAATTTATACCCACTATTTTATACTATTAGCGTAAAAAAAGCAAGTATATTTTCATTTATAAATTATATAATCCTCATTAAACTTAAATGTAACTTAAATTTTTTATAAAACAAGTATAAAAATCCAATTATTTGGAGTCAGTTTTGGCGCACATAAAATTAAAAGTCTATTTTTGTCATTCGTATTGACAAGGTAAGAAATACAAATTAGAATGAAATTATAACGAACGTTTGTTCTTTTAGTTGAACGAAAATAGATTACGGAGGTCAGAAAATGAGAAATAATGAAAATAACAGCTTTTATAAGTCGGATTTTGAAAATGCACAGTTAGCCTTCAGTTTATGGCAAAGTACTCAGCACGAAAGTGTAGACGAGTATGTGATGCGAAAAAGAAAAATCGAACTGAACTGTCTCGTCAGGGAGGTTATAAAAAATGAGCTTTCCGAAAAAGACAAGACAATTGTTGAGCTTCACTGGTTCCGAGGCAAGAGCATAAACGAAGTTGCTGAAATAATCGGCATCGACAGAAGCAACATCAGCCGTCGTCTTGACAAAATCAACGACATCATTTATGACAAGCTCAAATATGCCCTGCAATACCGCTTCGGCAAGGACTACTCTTCAACGGTAGGAGTTATTATCAAAAACAAAGATGCACTTTGCATAGTCTCGGACTCTGCCGAAACCACGGCTCAGCGCATAAAAAATCTTCGTCTCAGACAAGGGATGACCCTCAAAGACGCTCAGGATATGACGGGTATAAAACAGACAAGACTTGACGCTATAGAAAAAGACAAGTGTCAGGCAACCGCCGAGGACATCAGACTCATCGCTACCGCCTTTAAAACATCGGGCGATTATATAATTTTCGGTAAAAAGAAAGGAGATTTTGCCAATGGATTTATCAATCAATGAGCTCTATGAGCAGTATGAAAAAAGCATAGCTTTGCAGTCTGACATCATAGCATCTTGCAGGCGAAACCTTGACAGAGCCAAGAAAGCCCACAAAAACAAACAAGCAGCAGAAATCTCACGGTATCTTCGTATTCTTTATGAGGAGAAAAATGAACTTATGCTCGGTGCTCACGAGCTGAGAAAATACATAGAAACAACACAGAGTTAATTCGGAATTATGAATTCGGAATGCGGAATCGCGACAAAAACGGCAGTGAAGATTAGTTCCCGCCGTTTAAATTACATCAGACCCCTCTGTCAGACTGTGTCTGACAGAGGGGTCAGTTTAGAGATATTCACTGTTCAGTTCTATCGCTAATCAATTAGGTTACAGTTTTATCAATTTCCATACAAACACTTTCAAAGTTTTTATCGATATAAAAGTTTGAAAAGCGAATAACCTTGACATCAAGAGCATTAATTATTATACTTTCTTCTTCACATCAAACCAGAACTCTACGCCGTCTTTCTTATTTTCCACACCGTACTTCTCCCCTGTCATCTCCTGGATAGTTGCAACGAAAGAAAGTCCGAGACCGAATCTGCCCTCTTCTCTCGAGTGGGATTTGTCAGCTCTGTAGAAGCTCTGCCATATATTTTCAATGTCAGTACCGGGGATAGGTTTGCCTGTATTGAAAACTCTGATTCGGTAGCCGGTACCGACATCTGTGGCAGTAACCCTGATAATCTTATCAAAGTCAATGTGGCTTATAGCATTGGAAAGATAGTTTGAGAAGATATTTTGTACCATAATTGCATC
>JAZQZO010000252.1:0-9262 GCA_045634065.1 Acutalibacteraceae bacterium | reverse complement strand
GGCTACGATCCGACTTCTTCAGAGATGTCTACGTTATCATCCAATGAATCTACGGATGTATCTTTTTCTTCTGTTTCCTTGGTTTCTTCTTCACCAGTAGAATCCTTTGCAACTACCGGCTGTTCTTCTTCACCATCGAGGAATCCTTCATCCATAGAGTGAGCACGCTTCCATGCCTTAAACTTTGTTTCTTCGTTTCTATTCATAGTATTAAAACCCTTTATATAATTTTTATATATTATTTATATCACTTGAATTAAAGTGTATTTTTGAAAATTTGGAACTCTGTGGAATTGTATAATTCAGTGAATTTTCTATCGAGATCCATACATTTCATAAAGTTTTTCTCTTCCGCACATGCAGTAGTCTTAATATCTTCGAGATAAGTATCGAATGTGGCCTTATAATTAGTAGATCTTTTAAATAGATCCATAACTGCATAAGGGCGGAAAGTATTCTTTAAAACCTTTACTGTATCATCATTCAGGTCCTTAACGAATTTTTCTGCTTTATCAACTGCATTCTTAACAGTTTCATCCTTCTTAACAGTTTCTGCATCGGACTTGAGAAGTTTCGGTATAATAATAACATAAATCAACGGACTATTCTCCATTGAAGAGAATTTCGCTGTTTCATTGACCATGTATTCACTTAATGTCTGTTTCATATTATTCCTTGTCGTTTTCGTATTCGTATTTAGCAGCGATTTTGGTTAGAGAAATAGCCATTTGATTCAATGTAGCCTTCATTTCCTTAATATCTTCTTTAATACCACCAGTTTCTGTCATAAGGTTTTCTACGTCTTTTTTCATTAACATATGCTCCTTTTCAAGCTCCTGCTGTTTCTTCTGAAGTTCTTCTGCTGTCTTGCCTTCAAATTCACCGAAGTTATATTCTGTAAGACCGTCGATAACGATAGGTTTAAGGTCGGGATAGAGAATTTCGGCTGTTTCCTTACAACGGATGAGAGGCGAAGTGAAAAGAAACTGACCGCCCGGGTAGTTATATTCTTCTTTCATCTGATGAAGCTGCTCTTTACCGTCTTCGCAAAGAGGTGTATCGGTAATGCCGCAATAAACACCCTCAATATTGTCTTTGGTCACACCGTGACGGATTAAATGTATTCTGTAAGTTTTCATATATGATATCCTCTGCTTTCAGGGTATATTTATCTATAATATAGTATTATATAATAATCTTAATGGAAATTCAATCTAATAATTGAAAAAAGAGCAAAAGTCAGTTATAATATGAGAAGAAAAATAAACCTTTAGGAGAAAGCTATGCTTTATTTTATTACGGGAGTCAAAAACAGTCACAAAACTAAAAAAGCACACGAGGTACTGGGCAAGTGCGCCCTTGAGGGTAAAGAAACTATGCTTATTGTACCAAAGCAGTTTACCTTTGACACAGACAGAGCTTTGTTGCATCTGTTAGGGCCTAAGACTGCAAGTGAAATTGAGGTGCTGTCTTTCTCTCGTCTTTGTCACGTTGCGCTGACAAGTTACGGGGGCATAAAAGTACCTGTTGCAAAAACCGGTATGAGGGAAGTCTTTATGTCTACAGCTATTGAAAGCGTCAGGGATTCTCTTAAGGTTTTTGCCAAGCATAAAAATGAAATTTCTCTTGTGACAAAGCTCATTTCTGCGATTGACAGTATGAAAAACAGCGGTGTGACTGCCGATACAATCGAAGTTAAAGCAGAGACTTTAAGTGATAATCTCCTGAAAGAAAAGCTTCTTGAAACTGCTCTTGTTTACCGTACTTTTGATGCTATTGTGTCACAGAGCCACTTTGATGATGCTGATATGCTGATGAAAGTCTATGAGATACTTCTGCCTACGGATTTCTTCGAGGGCAAGACTATTGTTATTGACGGCTTTAAGAGCTTCACCGTACCCGAATATAAACTCATTGAGCTTATGATGAAAAAGGCTGATAACCTTTATGTAACTCTTTGCAGTGACAATATCACCAATATAAACGACCTTAGCCCATTTAGCACTGTCAATGCAACTGCACGAAAATTGCGACTCATTGCAGGCAACAACGGCATAGAGGTGGGCGAGGTTATCAACTGCCATAGAAACGGCAGTGATTTCTCCCCCGAAATGATTCACCTTCAGAATAACATCTATCAAAATACTGTGGATATTTTTCCTGATGAAACCGATAATGTCACTGTCATAAAGGCAGATAAACTTGAAAACGAGTGTGATGCCGTTGCGAGGCAGATTAAAGTTTTAGTGCGCAGTGATGAGTACCGCTGCCGTGATATTGCAGTTGTCTACAGACAGGATGAAAAGTATCAAAAAGCACTTGTGCGCTCAATAAAAAAATACGACCTGCCTTTGTTTGAAGACAGACGCCAACCTGTGTCGAGTCAGCCACTTGTGTGTTTGGTCAGGAATCTTTTTGCTCTTTGCAGTGAAGGATATAACTCAGATTATGTTTTCAGATTTCTCAAAACGGGCCTTCTGGGCTTCTCGGAAGAAGAAATCGCAGAGCTGGAAAACTATGTTTTCATCTGGGATGTAAAAGGCAAGCAGTGGTTGAAAACTTTCACTGCTAATCCCGACGGCTTCGGCAGTGTACTTGGCGAGAAACAGCAGGCAAAACTTGAATGTTTAAATATTCTGAGAGAAAAAATAACCGCTTCGACAGAAAAGGTCAGAAGTGAAATTGCAGAGGCGACCGGCAGAAAGAAAGCCGAAATTATATATAATTTTTTGAGAGGAAGTCACGCTGACGAAAGACTCAAAGAATATGCTCTTTTGCTCGAAAGTCAGGGTCTTAGTGAACTTGCTGTTGAGCAGGAGCAGGTCTGGGATGTTCTTATGGAAATTCTTGATGAGCTTGCCGAAAGCATCGGTGACAGAGTTGTCAGTGTCAAGCGCTTCTCAGAACTGTTTGAAATAGTTGTTTCTACAAAGAGTCTTGGCAAACTTCCCGACGGTTATGACGAAGTGAGCATCTGCAGTGCCGACAGAATGCTGACAAAATCAGCAAAGGTTGTTTTTCTCGTGGGTATGAATACGGGTGTATTCCCGCTACAGAAGACACAGGGGGGAATATTCTCGTCTCACGAAATGAAAAAACTTGAAACTGCAGGTCTCGAAATAGGTGACGATGTGCGAAAACTCGCCCTTGATGAAAGGTTTATATGTTATAACGCTCTCTCAAGTGCCACAGAGAAAATCTGCCTCTCATACAGTACCGCAGGCGACGGTAAAGAGATTCTCACCGAAAGTGAATGTGTAAGACAGGTTAAGGCTATATTCCCAAATTGCAGAAGCATAAACACAGCTTCACAGAATATGGATGAGCTTATTGAAAGTCAGCAGTCGGCTTTTGAGCTTATGGCTAAACGCTGGAAGCTTACCGACGGCAAAACTATGGCACTAAAAAGCTATTTTGCAGATAAAGATGAATACAAAGGCAGACTCCAATCTATTGAAAGAGCAGTTTCAGACAAAGATTTTGCTATCGAAAGCAAAGATGTTGCTATGTCTCTTTTCGGTAAAAATATGTATCTTTCAGCTTCAAAGCTGGAGGTTTACAGCAAGTGTCCCTTTATGTACTTCTGTCGGTACGGACTTAATGCCAACCCGAGAGAAAAGGCAAGTCTTGATGCGAGAATGGGCGGTAATGTTGTTCACCACGTACTTGAGAAGATTCTCGCAGAATATAAGGGCAAAGAATTCCTGAAACTCAATGAAACTGAAATAGATGAAAGAATAAAATTCCACCTTAACGATTATATGCGCCTTTATATGGGTGGCGGTGAAGATATGACACTGCGCTTCAACTATCTCTATTGGCGAATGTTCAAAATTTTAAAGCATCTCTTCGAAAGAATCACTATGGAGTTTGGTGACAGTGATTTTGAGCCTTGTGATTTTGAGCTTTCAGTTGACAGAAACAGTAATGTCAAACCCTTTACCGTGGAGCTTGAAGAAGGCAGTGTTGAACTTAAGGGCAAGATTGACCGAGTGGATAAAATGGACAAGGACGGTAAGAGATATATCCGTATTGTCGACTATAAAACAGGTGCCAAGTCCTTTGACCTGAGCGATGTTTTTCACGGTATGAATATGCAGATGCTTCTCTATCTTATAAGCATTTGGCGTGGTGGCAGTGATTTTTATGAGAGCATTACCCCTGCAGGTATACTGTACTTCCCGGCAAATCTTGCTCACTGTGATGTGGGCAGAAACGACAGCGACGAGATAAAAGCCGAAAAACTTATGGCAAGAGGCAAAATGAACGGTATGCTTGTCTATGACGGTGACAGTATCGAGGGAATGGATAAGTCTAAAAAGGCTGTTTTTCTGCCAATCACCTTTGATAAGAAAACAGGTGAAGTTAAGGGTAAGTTTATCACTCTGACTCAGCTTCAGAAGCTCGGAGATTTAATGGATAAAATAATAAAAGATATGGGAGATAATCTTCATTCGGGCTTTGTCGGTGCGATTCCTCTGTCAGGACCCAATCATTCCGATACCTGTAACTGGTGCAGTTATAAGGATGTCTGCCTTAAAGAAAAACCGAAGACAAGATATGCAGAAAAGCTCAGTCACGATGACTGTATAAGAAAACTTATGGGAGGTGAGGACAATGGCAAGAATATGGACAAAGGCTCAGAGTGATGCTATAAATGCTCTTGACGCCAGTGTCCTCGTATCGGCGGCGGCAGGTTCAGGTAAAACTGCCGTGCTTACCCAGAGAGTTATCAACAGACTCACCGATAAGACTAACCCCACAAGTGTTGACAGACTGCTGATTGTTACTTTTACAAGAGCTGCTGCTCAGGAAATGAGACAGAGAATCAGTGATGCTTTGTCGGATATGCTGAAAAAAGACCCGACAAATACCAATCTTATAAATCAGCAGATTCTTTTGCCAACGGCTAAAATATGCACTATTGACAGTTTCTGCTCGGATATAGTAAGAGAAAACTTTCAGGCTTTGTCTTTGGCTCCCGATTTCAGAATAGGCGATGAGGGCGAACTGCAGCTTCTCTCCAGACAGGCTATGGATATGACTATGGAACAGATGTATGAAAATGATGAGGACTCCAGTTTCAAAAATCTGACAGAGCTTCTTTTTGCTTCAAGAGACGACAGAAAGACTGCGGAAATGGCAGAAAAGCTCTATCAGAATTCCGTATCATTTCCTTTCCCCGATAAGTGGCTTGATTCTCTTTACGATGACTACCAAGAAGACGTAAGCATCAAAGACAGCACCTACGGAAAAATAATCCTGGAGCATCTTAAAACAGTTCTTGATTTTTGCAAGAATATTGCTGAAATGGTTATCGAGGGCTGTATGGGTAATGAGGTTTACGAAAGCAAACTTTATGATGCCATAGCTTCTGATAAGGCTCACGTGGACTATGTTCTTGAAATGTTAGAAGAAAATAAAAGCTGGGACGAAATAAGAACGGCAACTCAGATGTATTCACCGGCCACAAGAGGCAGAATAACAGGGGACCTTAAAAATGACACCTTTCTTGATATGCTTGTCTCCAACCGTGACCGTGTAAAGGAACAGCTTAAGAGCCTCAAGGGTCTTATGTGTTGCAGTGAGGAAGAATATAAGGATGATGTCAGATATTTGAGTCCGATGATAAAGGCTCTTATAGACACGGCAAAACTTTACAGACACAACTATGATCTTGTCAAGAAAGAAAAGAAAGTTGCAGATTTCAGCGATATCACCCATATGGCACTTGAGCTTCTTGTCAGAGAAACTCAGGACGGCTGGGAAAGTACGGCTCTTGCACAGAATCTCAGAGATAATTTTGACGAAATTCTCATTGACGAATATCAGGATACCAATGCGGCTCAGGATATGCTGTTTACAGCTATCTCAAGAGATAATCTTTTCAGGGTAGGTGATGTCAAGCAAAGCATTTACCGTTTCCGTCAGGCTAACCCGGATATATTCATCTCTCTAAAAAATTCCTACAAACCTTATGATAAAGATGCTAATGAGTACCCCGCTAAAATTGTATTAGGCAACAACTTCCGTTCCCGCAAGGGTGTGACAGATATAATCAATTTTGTCTTTTCACAGATAATGAGTGCTTCCTGCGGTGATATAGACTACGATGAAAATGAAGAACTTGTTTTTTCGGCAGGGTACTCGGAAAAAGATGACCCTTCTGCAGAACTTCATCTTGTGGAGTATGACAAAAAAACTGCCGATAAAAATGAAGTTCAGGCTATTCACATTTCAAATGTAATCAAAGAAATGATTGAAGAGGGCTATACAGTGAAAGACGGTGACGGCGAAAGACCTGTCACATACAAAGACTTCGCAATTCTTATGAGGGCAACAGGCTCGGGCAAGGCTGTTAAATATGCTGAAGTGCTGAGAAATCAGGGTATACCTTGTTTTACAGAAGTGTCGGGCGAGTTTCTGACATCAATCGAAATCAGTCTCGCACTTAATATTCTTCGTGTTGTTGATAATCCAAAGCAGGATATTCCTCTTCTGAGTGTGCTGATGTCACCTGTTTTCGGCTTCACTGCCGATGAGGTTGCGAAAATGCGCCTTAATGACAGACACGGTGATATTTACGCCTGCCTTCTGAGTATGAAAGATAACGAAAAGGTCGATGCATTTCTTCAGCGTATAAGCTATTGGAGAAATATCAGCGTATGTCTGAGAGTGAAGGATTTTATTGAAGAAATATATTCCGACACGGCTTTGCCGAGTGTCTTTCAGGCTATGGATCCCTCGGGTATCAAAAGAGGAAATCTTATGCTCCTGTGTGATTATGCGGATATCTATGAGAATTCAGGTTACGGTTCACTGTCAGGCTTTATAAATTTCATTGACAGACTTGGCGATAAACAGAGAGATATCTCGGGTTCTGTAGGTGCTCCTGAAGAAAGCGACTGCGTGAAGATTATGACTATACACAAGTCAAAGGGCCTTGAATTCCCTGTGTGCATTATTGCTTCCTGTGCTTCGAGATTCAACAAAAGCGATGAAAAAGAAAGTCTTGTCATCAGTCAGAAATACGGTCTGGGCATAAAGAGAAGAGATACTGAAACCTTTGCTCAGCACACGACTCTTTCTCACGAAGCCGTGAAGCTTGCTATAAGAAAAGACAACATCAGCGAAGAAATGCGAGTTCTCTATGTCGCTATGACCCGCGCAAGAGAAAAGCTTATTATGGTTTATGCCGAAGATAAAATACACGATAAGTGTCGCAAATACGCATATGAAGCACCGATAGGCACAGTCAGATATGCACCTTTTGCCTGCTCAGAGGCTTCGGGTTACGGTGATTGGCTTCTCGGTACTCTTCTGAGACATCCGAGTGCTGAAAATCTCAGAAACGAGGCAGGTATATCCTCTGATATTGTTCTGCCGTCGACAGTGCCGATGAAAATAGTTCACAGCATAGTTGCCCCCGAAGAAGAGGTTGAGAAAACCGATGAGGTGACATATGCCGCTGACGAAGATTTTCTATCACTCATAAAGGAACGCTCAGAATATAAATATAAATACAGTGCACTTTCGGGTATCGTCACCAAGAGGGCAGCGTCAGAGACAGATAAAAACTTTGTTGACCGTGACTACTTCGCTTCATCTTCACCTGCGTTTTTAGGATCCAAAGGGCTAACAGGTGCGGCAAGAGGTATCGCAACTCACAGTTTTATCCAGTACGCTGACTATGAAAAAGCAAAAGTCAGTGTCAAGGACGAAATTGAAAGGCTTCGTGATAAGGGTATTCTGACTGATGCCGAAGCCGATAGCATAAATGTGCAATCTGCCGAAACTTTCTTCAAGTCACCTCTTCTAGGCAGAATCCTTTCAAGTGACCTTGTTATGAGGGAAAAGAAGTTTACCATTGAAGTGCCAATAAGTGATATTTATGAAGGTATGGAAGAATACTCTGATGAAATGATTATGATTCAGGGTATAGCTGACTGCGCTTTCCTCGAAAATGGCGAACTTGTGGTTGTGGACTACAAAACCGACCGCCTTGAAAGTGAGGATATGTTCAGAAAAAAATATGCTTCTCAGGTGCTTATCTATAAAAAAGCTCTTAAATTGGCAACGGACTATGATGTCAAAGAGACACTTTTATACTCATTTCATCTTGGAAAAGAGATAAAGGTGGAGGGCTGATAGTCGGGAAAACCTTTATTTTTCGGGGGTTCAGGCTATATAAGTACTCTTGGAGAAAAATATTTTGAAATAAAATAAAGAAATTTCAAAAAAATGTTGATTTTTGATTTATGGTGTGATACAATATCATCCGTTAAATAATGTAATGAAACCGAAATGAGGTGAAACTAATGAAAGATAATCTTCATCCCAACTACGAACAGACTAAGGTAAAGTGTGCTTGTGGCGCTGTAATTGAAACAGGTTCAACAAAGAAGGATATGCACGTAGATATTTGCTCAAACTGCCATCCCTATTTCACAGGTAAGCAGAAGCTTGTTGATACAGGCGGACGTGTTGACAGATTCAATAAGCGTTTCAATCTTGCAAAGAACAAATAAGTTTTGTTTTAAAAAATCAGACGGCACAATTACCACATTGTACCGTCTTATTTTCATTTAGGAGGTGAGTCCCGTGACTGAGTATAAAACCATAAAATCAGCTTCAAGCGATGAGTTTATTGTCAAAAAGTCAAGATTCATCGGTTATGTAAGGCCTGTCAAAACCCAGGAAGAAGCCCTTGCATTTATAAATGAAATAAAGTCAAAGCACTGGGACGCAACTCACAATGTTTATGCCTATACTCTTAAAGAGGGTGGCATAAGACGCTTCAGCGATGACGGTGAGCCTCAGGGAACGGCAGGAATACCATCACTTGATGTGCTTCTTAAAGAAGAAGTTGTAGACTGCTGTGTTGTGGTCACGAGATATTTCGGCGGTATTATGCTTGGAGCAGGCGGTTTGGTGAGAGCTTATTCTCACGGGGCTAAAATTGCTCTTGATGCCGGCGGTATCATCACTATGTCCCTTTGCAAAATCGTAAAGGTCAAAAGCGACTACAATTTCTACGGCAGATTGGTACCTCTGATATGCGAAGAGGGCGGTATCGTTGAAGACACACAGTTTACAGATAATGTTGAGGTTACATTCAGAATACCCGAAGATAAGGTGCCGTTTTTTGAAAGTAGACTTGTTGATGTTTCCTGCGGTAAATTCCACAGTGAAGTTATCGATGAAAAATTCTGCGAAATCTGAGAAAAGAGGTTTTAGCTATGTCAGATATCAGACTCAGAAC
>JAZQZO010000251.1:0-5547 GCA_045634065.1 Acutalibacteraceae bacterium | reverse complement strand
ATAGGGCTCTACAGTCCTTTTATCTTTTATAAAGGAGAATTATTATGTGGGAAAAAATAGTTGCATTTTTTATGTCTATAATAGCATTCTTTTCATCACTTTTTGGCTTTGGCGCTACAGATGCTAATACGGATTATGTTTTTAAAAATCTCTCATACGGCAGTCACGAAAGACAGGTGCTCGATTTAAGACTCCCTGAAAACTCTGATGGTGAAGTCGGTCTTGTTCTGATGATACACGGTGGTGCCTGGATAGGAGGAGATAAGGAAGGCTATGCTACAGGCATAAAAACTGCTTGTGAAGAACTTGGATACGCTGCTGCAGCGATCAATTATCGATATTTAAGTGAAGATGTTACACTTCATGATATAGCTGATGACATTGAATCAGCTCTAAGAGTTATTAAAGAAAAAGGAGCCGCTGTAGGGATTGATATTAACAAGGTTCTGCTTACCGGAGATTCAGCGGGGGCACACCTTTCAATGTTCTATGCTTATTCCAGATGCGATACATCACCAATAAAGCCCGTAGCTGTTGTAAGCAATAGTGGCCCGACTGACCTTGCTGATGAAAACTTCTATATCAACAATTCTCTCGGTGATGCAGAAACTATCGCTTACTTGTTCTCTCTTTGCATCGGTAAGGATTTTTCCTATGCAGACAGAGGCTTATATAAAGAAGAACTCAAAGCCGTTTCACCCTTATATTATGTTAATGCTAAGACTGTTCCGACAGTTATAAACCACGGTATGAAGGATTCAATTGTTCCTTTCAGTAATGCTCAGGCTTTAGTTGCTAAATTTGAAGAGTACGGTGTTAAATATGATTTCAATGCTTACCCGAATTCCGATCACGATTTGGGAAGTGACTCAGAAAACAAGCGCATTGCTAATGACCTGTTAATCTCATACATCAAAACCTATCTTGGTGTTGAGTCGACTGCAAAATGGTAAAATGTTAAAACTCCCCATATTTGCGTATGCGGGAGTTTTATTGTAGATTGTATCAATATCGTAAAAATAACCAAGAAGAAACTTGATTTTTAAGTAAATTTGAGTTGTAGATACTATTATAACAAAAAAGGAAGAAATTTCCTACACAGTAAAGGAGAAAAAAGTTATGATTAAATATGAAATCGAAGGCGGTAGCCTTCCGGTGGTTATTTGTTATCCCGAAGCAGGTCAGACTCTCTGTACTCAGAGTGGTGCAATGAGTTGGATGAGTCCCAATATGCAGATGCAGACTAACTCGGGTGGAGGCAATGGTGGAGGTTTCAAGGTTAATTTCAACTAAAATCTTATTTCGGGGTCACATCTGTGACCCTTTTTCTATAGTAAAAAAACTGCAGTGACTTTCTCCTATACTAATGTATAGTGCAGTTATATATCTTCGCATATTCCAAACGTGAATAATACGTTAAAAAGTTAACAGATATTTAACAAAGTCTATCTCTATATGTAAATGAAGAGGGATATAATTAATACATAATTTTCAGGAGGAAGTATTATGAAAAAAATTCTCGCATTATTGCTTACTTTTCTTATGATTTTATCTATGGCAAGTGTTGCATTTGCTTCTTATGAGGAATATCCGACTGTTTATGTAATCGGAGCTCATAAGAATGAAATTTTTAATTCAGAGGGCAAGAAAATTTATCCTTTTAACGTTGATGCAAAGGCAATTATAAAAGATTCTGTTGTGCCGTGTCTTGAACAACTTGCTTTGGGTTCTGCGAAGGGAGATTATTCTGATTTAGCTGAAGAGATAACCGATGCACTGGCGCCTGTATTCAGTGAGGTTATTCTTGATAAAAATGGAAATGTTTCCAATGGTAGCTACACAATGTTTTACACATCAACAGAAAATGTTGAAGGGAAAACATCAGGTTATGATGTATGGGATGCTCGCTTCTGGTACGATTGGCGTGAATCACCGATTAAGACAGCCAAAGAACTTAAGATTCATATTGATAATGTAATTGCAGCAACCGGTAAGACGAAAGTACAGCTTATAGGTCGTTGCTACGGCGCAAATGTCATTGCGGCATATATTCAGCTTTATAAAGATCACGCTAAAAAATATGTCTCAGATATTTCTTACTATTCATCATCTGTACTCGGTATTGACTTTATGAGTGCTCTGTATGCAGGAGAACTGTATATTGATGATAAAGCTATTGACAATTTTCTTGATTACTATATCGAAAATGAGGATCTGATTAAAGAAGAGGAGAGTGCAGTCTTAGTATCTGTTATTTTTGATATTTTAAAAGAAGTCAAAGTTTTGGGTTTAACAGGTGATAAGCTACTTGATTTCATAAACGTATTTAAAGATGATCTTATGCCGACAATTATACGTTCAACTGTGGGTGGTTGGCTTTCATATTGGTCAATGACTACACCGGAAATGTATGAAAAGGCGAGAGACTACATTTTTAATACTGAAGAGCTAAAGAAAGAATATGCAGAATTTATCGCAAAAGCTGATGATTTCCATTACAATGTTCAGCTGAAAACCGTTGATACAATGAAAGAACTTCAGGCATCAGGAATAAATTTCTATAACTTTACTAAATATAACTTCCCTGAAGTACCCGTTTATGAGGGAGCACGAGCACAGGGTGATGCTGATACGACTGTTTTCAGACAGTCATTTGGCGCAACCGCTTCAGAGTATAATATGGTTTTATCAAAGGAATATCTTGATTCAGTTTCACCAGAAAATTTAAAATATATATCTCCTGACAAGAAAATAGATGCATCAACTTGCCTTTTCCCTGATAGAACTTGGTTTATCAAAGATCTGCACCACGACTATTTCGGACCTTTGCAGGATATGTCAGTAGAAATTATGCGATATGATCTTACCGTTGACAATGAGAAATATCCGCAGTTCCTGACTCACACCGGCAAAGGAGATGTTGTTGTCGATGAGCTTATTCCTACTGTAGGTACCGACGAAGATTTCGATAAGCCCGAAAGTAATATATTTGAAATGTTATTGAGATTTATTACTGCAATTGTAAATTATTTTACCAAGTTATTTAAGGAAGGCTTTTCAAAATGATAATCTGAATAAGAAAAGACAGTTCTATGTTTATCGGCAATCGGGACTGTCTTTTTGTTTTTTAGGCGGTCGCAGTGACTCTATAGGTGAATGGTGTTGGCCAATATAAGATTTTATAAATTTTCCTTTTAAAACGCTGCATAATTTTGCAAAGACGTTTCAATACTCTGCGGAGACCTAGCCTTCTGCTTAATAAATTTAATTTTGCTATTGCTCAACGCTTTCTTTTATGCTATAATATATTGATAAATTTTCTCTCCGATTTTCAGAGGTGAACTATGGCTATAAAAAAAGAAAATATAAGAAACTTTTCTATCATTGCCCATATCGACCACGGCAAGTCAACCCTTGCTGACAGACTTCTTGAAATAACCGACTCTGTTGCAAAACGCGATATGTCGGCTCAGATTCTTGACGATATGGACCTTGAAAGGGAAAGAGGCATCACTATAAAAGCTCACGCTGTAAAGCTTGACTATAAAGCTAAAGACGGCGAAACCTATGAACTTAACCTTATTGATACTCCGGGTCACGTGGACTTTAACTATGAGGTTTCGCGTTCACTTGCAGCTTGTGAGGGCGCAATTCTCATTATCGACGCTTCTCAGGGCATCGAAGCGCAGACTCTCGCTAACACATATCTTGCCCTTGACCACGACCTTGAGCTTGTGCCTGTTATTAACAAAATAGATCTTCCTGCGGCTGAACCCGACAGAGTCGCTGCTGAGGTTGAAGAAATCATCGGACTTGATTGCAGCACCGCTCCAAGAGTATCAGCAAAAACAGGCGAAAATGTTGCAGAAGTTCTTGAGAGAATAGTTGCAGATATTCCAGCACCTTCAGATGCTATCGACGATGCACCTCTCAAAGCGCTTATATTTGACTCGGTTTATGACAACTATAAGGGTGTTATTGTTTATGTCCGTGTTATGCAGGGTACCCTCAAGGCCGGAGAAATGATGAAGATGATGGCAACCGGTGCAGAGTTCAATGTTGTTGAAGTTGGCTATATGAGAGCAACTGGGCTTGAACCTTGTGAAGAGCTTTCAGCAGGCGAGGTAGGATACATCACTGCTTCAATTAAAACAGTCCGCGATGCTAAAGTTGGTGACACCGTAACCAAGTTGCAAAGACCCTCTGACGAGCCGCTTCCCGGTTACCGAAAGGTTAATCCTATGGTTTATTGCGGCGTGTACCCTGCCGACGGTGCAGATTATGAAGCTCTTCGTGATGCACTCGAAAAACTTCAGCTCAACGATGCTTCACTTTCCTATGAGCCCGAGACATCAGGTGCACTTGGTTTTGGTTTCCGCTGCGGTTTCCTCGGTCTTTTACATCTTGAAATTATTCAGGAAAGACTTGAAAGAGAATATAATCTTGACCTTGTAACAACTGTACCCTCAGTTATTTATAAGATACATTTGAATGACGGCAGTGTTGTTGAAATCGACAACCCCACACATTATCCCGACCAGGCTCACATAGATTATTGTGAAGAGCCTATCACAAACGCGCATATCTATGCTCCTACAGATTATGTTGGCGCAATTATGGACCTTTGTCAGGATAAGCGCGGCATATTCAAAGATATGAAATATATCACCACTGATCGTGTTGATATTCACTATGAGCTGCCTCTTAATGAAATTATCTATGATTTCTTCGATGCCCTTAAGTCGCGCACAAGAGGTTATGCATCATTTGACTATGAGATTTTCGAATACAGACGCTCTTCACTTCAGAAGGTTGACGTACTTCTCAACGGTGATGTTATCGATGCTTTAAGTTTTATTATCCACTCAGAGAAAGCACAGTCAAGAGCGAGAAAGATTGCCGAAAAGCTTAAGATTCATATTCCGAGACAGATGTTCGAAATTCCCATTCAGGTTGCTATCGGTTCGAAGGTTATCGCCCGTGAAACCGTTAAGGCTATGAGAAAAGACGTTCTTGCTAAGTGTTACGGCGGTGACATCACACGTAAGAAGAAGCTTCTTGAAAAACAGAAGGAAGGTAAAAAACGTATGCGTCAGTTCGGTAGTGTTGAAGTGCCTCAGGAGGCATTTATGGCAGTGCTTAAACTTGATGACGAAAGCTAAAAATTATGACAGGAATATATATACACATACCGTTTTGCAAAAGAAAATGTCCTTATTGTGATTTCTATTCCTTTAAAGCAGACGAAACGGAAAAGGACAGCTATTTACAGGCTGTCCTTTTATGTCTTAAAAAGTGGAAAGAAAAAATAGGCGACAGCATTGACACAGTTTATTTCGGTGGCGGTACCCCGAGTGTTTTCGGCAGTGAGAGAATATCTCAGGTGTTAAGCTTTATAAAAGACAATTATGCGCTTACAGATGATGCTGAAATTACACTCGAGTGTAACCCGTCAAGTGTATCAGATAGCTTTTTTGAAGAAATAAAAAATGCAGGGGTCAACCGAATATCTATGGGTATGCAGTCTGCTGTGGATAAAGAGAGACT
>JAZQZO010000250.1:0-5889 GCA_045634065.1 Acutalibacteraceae bacterium | reverse complement strand
CCGTCTTGTTGACCTGCCGGGTTACGGATATGCCAAGGTGTCTCATGACGAGAAAATTCGTTGGTCTGAACTTATGGAAGCATATTTTTCATCTGGCAGAGATATCCGTCTTGTTGTTCAGCTTGTTGATATGCGTCACGCTCCGTCACAACAGGATATCGATATGATTGAATATATGACTGAGTGTAATATTCCTTTTGTGGTAGCTCTTACAAAAGCTGATAAGCTCAACAAAACCGAAAGAATGAAGCAACTTGAAAGCATTTGTGCTGTTGTTGCAAAGTACGGTAATATTCCTGTTGTGCCTTTCTCAGCTACAAAAGGCGAGGGTACCGATGAGCTGCGAAATCTCATTGAAAAATATGTAACTGCTGAAAAATGAGGGGATAATATATGAAAAAATTGTTGGCTGAAAAAATGAAACAAAACCCTATTATCGCCGGGGTTAAAGATATCGAAAAATTTGATGAAGCAGTTAATTCACCCTGTGATATCATTTTCCTTTTGTGTGGCAGCATCTTTAATATTAAAGATTTTGTGAAAAGAGCAAAAGACAAAAATAAGATGATTTTTATTCACGTTGACTTGCTCGACGGATTTTCAAAAGATGCTGTTGCACTCAAATATATCTATGATGAAATCAAGCCTGACGGAATCATTTCAACCAAAAACAGTCAGTTAAAAGCTGCCAAAAGCTTAGGTTTTATGACAGTTCAGAGAATTTTTATCATCGACTCTCTTTCAATTTCCAGTGCTATTAAAGCATCTCAGATGATTAATCCCGATGCTATTGAAATTATGCCTGGTATTATGCCTAAGATTACTAAAAAGATGAGTGAAGAGCTCGAAGTACCTGTGATTGTCGGTGGGCTTATCAGTGATAAAGACGAGATAGACAATGCTCTGAAAAGCGGTGCTTTAGGTGTATCTACATCAGCAAAAGAGCTTTGGAGGTAAATTATGATTAACATCAGAAAGTATCAGAATAAAGATAAAGAACATCTCAGAGATATCTGTGTGAAAACTTCAAGCCTTCCGGTTGATACTCAGGAACAGCGTGACTTTCTCTTTCTTTTATACAATGATTACTATACAGAAGTTGAAGGCGGAAACTGTTTCGTAGCTGTTGATGAAAATGATATTCCCGTAGGGTATATTCTCTGTGCTGAAAATTTTGGTGCGTATTCCAAAAAATTCAGAAAAGAGTATCTTCCGAAAATAAGAAAGCTCGGATTTAACTACTATTTTATGGCTGTTGGTGAAATGATGGGGCACAGACTTTTCAGCAATAAGTATCCTGCACATCTTCATATTGATATTCTCGATGTGTGTCAGGGTCAGGGTGTTGGTACCAGACTTATGAACGAGCTTAAGGCACATCTTAAAAGCAAGGGAGTACCCGCGCTGATGTTGTCTTGCGGCGGTAACAATACCAAAGCTGTTAAGTTTTACAAAAAGAACAACTTTAAAGTTATTAAAAATCTTGCAGGCAGCTACATAATGGGAATTGAATTATAATTTTTGTATAATTTGATTTTTAGTGTCAACAATAATCTCAAAAGGAGTTGAGATTAACGATGCTTGACAAAATTGCATTAATATTAACTATTATCGGCGGAATCAACTGGGGACTCATCGGTATTTTTCAGTTTGATCTTGTGGCTTGGATTTTTGGTGGACAAAGTGCTATCATAAGCCGAATCATCTACACCTTGGTTGCTCTTGGAGCTGTCTGGTGTATATCCTTACTTTTCAGTACACGTGTTGACGATAAGGTTAGTGAATAATCAAATTTTCCGGATGAGTTTTGCTTGTCCGGATTTTTTTAGTTTGTGCTGCGGGGCTCAGTCAAAATCCACCGGATTTTGCAGCGACAAAGTCGCTTGCCGAATTACATTCGGCACTGAGCCCCGACTACCACACACAGCCGAATTCAGGTGCTGATAATTATTGCAAATTGATATAGTTTAAGGTTGATTTTTTTACGAAATAATAGTATAATAACAAAGATTATAATTATGACGGAGGAAACGGCTATGGATATAAAAAAACTTTGCTTTTCTCTTAGTGAAAAGAACGGAACATCGGGTGACGAGCAAGAAGCCTGTGCTTATGTGAAAGAGCTTCTTAGCGAATATATGAACACTGAAATTGATGTCTTAGGCAATGTTGTCGGTACAATTGGTGAAGGCAAAACTCATATTTTACTTGATGCTCACATAGATCAGATTGGTCTCGTTGTTAGACATATAGACGATAAGGGATTTTTACTTGTTGATAAAGTCGGTGGCCCTGATTTAAGAGTGCTGACAGGTGCCGAAGTTATTGTTCACGGTAAGAGTGATATCTTTGGTGTCATTTCGTCAATACCCCCGCATCTGCAAAAGGGTGACAACAAAAACGAAGGTGTTGACCTTAAGTCTCTCGCAATTGATATTGGCTACAGTAAAGAAAAGGCTGAAGAGATTGTTTCAATAGGCGACAGAGTTACTTTGAAAACGCCTCAACTTGAACTCCTTGGTGATAATATAGTTTCATCTTCTTTTGACGACAGATGCTGCATTGCTGTTATTCTTAGAGCGCTTGAGCTGACTAAAGATAAACTCAATAATTTAAAGATCAGTGTTTTATGCTCTGTCCAGGAAGAAACCGGTGGTAGCGGTGCAAAGACAGGTTCTTTTGCTCTTATGCCTGATATTGCTGTTGCTTTGGATGTCGGTTTTGGAGATGATCCGTATACGGACAAATCACAGACCATTTCACTTGGAAAAGGACCTTCAATCGGTATCAGTCCCACTCTTGACAGAGAACTTACCAATGAACTTAAAGCTTTATGCATTGATAAAAATATATCCTATCAACACGATGTTATGGGCGGCAGAACAGGTACTAACGCCGATTCAATTAACAACACAGGTTGCGGTATCAGAACTGCACTTTTATCGGTACCTCTTAGATATATGCACACAGGCTGTGAAGTGATTTCTGTTGATGATATAGAAAATACGGCTAAACTTTTAGCGGAGTTTCTCATTAAAAAGGATGGTGAATGTAATGCTTAACGAACTTAAAAACCTTTGCCTAATTGACGGAATTTCAGGAGATGAAGGCAGAGTAAGAGATTACATCATCTCAAGAATCAAAGATAAATGCACCTTCGAAGTTGACCCGATGGGCAACATACTTGCCTTTAAAAAAGGTAAAAGCTCGCCTAAAAATAAAGTTATGCTTTCAGCCCATATGGATGAAGTCGGTTTTATAGTGACATATATTTGCGATAACGGTTTTCTTAAATTCACAAATGTTGGTGGTGTTGACCCTAAAGTTGCAGTCGGCAGAGCAGTAACTGTCGGTGAAAAAGAAATCAAAGGTGTCATCGGCAACAAGGCTGTGCATCTTTGCCACGGCGATGAAGAAAACACAGTACCTAAACTCGATAAACTTTATATAGATATCGGTGCAAAAAATAAAGAAGAAGCCGAAAAATATGTTTCTCTTGGTGACAGTGTTCATTTTATATCAGATTTTGTTGAGTTCGGTGAGGATAAAATCAAAGCCAAAGCTATCGACGACCGTTTCGGTTGTGCGATAATGCTCAAAATGATAGACAGTGAACTCAAATACGATACACATTTTGCTTTTCTGGTACAGGAAGAGGTTGGTTGCAGAGGAGCCGGTGCTGCAGTTTTTTCAATTAGACCTGACTATGCAATTGTTCTCGAAGCAACAACTGCTTCTGATATCTCAGGTGTAAGCGACGAAGACCGAGTCTGTGTTCAGGGTAAAGGTGCAGTCGTCTCATTTATGGATAGGTCAACAGTATATAACAGAGATTTATTCAAAGGTGCCTTTGCGCTTGCTAAGGAAAAGAATATACCCATTCAGCCCAAAACAACTGTTGCCGGTGGTAATGATGCAGGCGCAATTCATAAGTCTTGCTCAGGTGTTTATACTATTGCGGTTTCTTTACCCTGCAGATATATTCATTCAGGCACATCTGTCGGTGATAAGAAAGATATGAAAGCGTGTTATGACTTGGCAGTTGCTCTTTGTGAGGAGTATGCAAATGCTTAAGCTTGCAACACAGAGTGAGTTGGAGTCCATTTTAGAGTTTTGTGACAGAGATGTGCTCGGTACGAGAATTGGTTGCTACTGTCTCTCATATGGTTTTGATTATGATTTTCTTAGTGTCTGGTATGATGATTCTGACGGAAGCATCAAGACAGTAATAGCAAAGTTTTATGACACGGTTACAGTTAAAACTTCCTATGAGGAAATCGAAGAGGTTGCCGATTTTATAAAAATGATTGGTTTCACTTCATTGGAATGCAATCACCAAACTTGCGAAAAACTTGGTTTTGAACCTGCTGAAATTAAAAAGGCATATGTTTTTAACGGTACTGCTGAAAATCTTGGCGCTGAAACTCTCGATGAGAATCACTACAAAGCGCTCTATGAGCTTGTAAGTTTAAATATTCCGGGTAGCTTCAATAGTACCAAGGAAGCGTATTTATCATTTTTGTCAGACCTGACGTACAAAAGCCGAAGAGGTCTTGCCAGATGCAAGGGGATTCTTCTTGGTGAAAAACTTGTTTCAAGTGCTATTACAGCGGCAGAAACACATACCTGTGCTCTTCTTAGTGCTGTGGCAATTGACAGCAGACTGAGAGGTAAAGGTCTCGGCAGAAAAACAGTTCTGACCATCGCGGATGAACTTATAAAAGAAAATAAAAAGATATTTGTTGTCGCTCTAAATAAATCGGCAGAAGGTTTTTATGAAAAACTTGGTTTCGACCGATTATGTGATATTGCAATTGTAAGATAAGATGAAAGGATTTATATATCACTATGTTTAAATTTAACTCGAAAATTGAAGAATTATCAAAAAATGCTCTTGAAAATGCAAAATTGAACTTTGCATATATTGATGATATTACGGAATACAATCAGCAGAAAATGCTCAGAGCATTTATCGATAAGGGTGTCACCGAATCAATGTTTGCAGAAAGCACAGGTTACGGCTATAACGACAGAGGCCGTGAAGTCATTGACGAGGTTTTTGCTCAGGCAGTTGGTGCAGAGGATTCAATCGTAAGACACAACTTTACTTGCGGCACGCACACTCTCACAGTTTCTCTTTTCGGTGTACTTCGTCCCGGTGACACAATGCTCTCTGTAACAGGAAGACCTTACGACACAATTCAGCCCGTAATCGGCCTTTCAGGTGAAAGCAATATGGGTTCACTGAAGGATTACGGCATAAAATATGATGAAGTGCTTTTAAAAGACGAAAGACTTGATTTTGAAGCAATCGAAGAGCGTCTGAAAAAGGGTGACGTAAAAATGGTTTATATCCAGCGTTCAAGAGGCTATTCGCTTCGTCCTACACTTTCTGTCGCTGAAATCAAAAAGGTTGTTGACATTACAAGAAACACTTGTGATGCTATGGTTATGGTTGATAACTGTTACGGCGAGTGGACAGAAAAAATTGAGCCAACAGATGTCGGTGTTGACCTTATGGCGGGCTCACTTATTAAAAATCCCGGTGGCGGAATTGCTAAAACAGGCGGTTATATTGCCGGCAAGAAAAAATATGTTGATATGTGTGCTTACCGTCTTACAACTCCGGGTCTCGGCAGAGAAGTCGGTGCAACTCTTGGTCATTCAAGAGAACTCTTTATGGGCATTTTCAACGGTCCTCACGTTGTTGGTGAGGCTCTTAAGGTTGCTTGCTTTACAGCTGCTCTTTTTGAACTTTTAGGCTTTGATACAACCCCCTCAAAGAACGAAACAAGGCACGATATCATTCAGGCTGTAAAGCTCAGAACACCAGAAAATCTCATCGCGTTCTGCCAGGGCATTCAGAAAGGTTCACCCATTGACTCTTTT
>JAZQZO010000249.1:0-1696 GCA_045634065.1 Acutalibacteraceae bacterium | reverse complement strand
TTCGACCTTGCCGATAAATACAGAATGACTTCAATGATTCTTGCTGATGGTACTATGTGTCAGATGATGGAGCCTGTTTCACTTGAAGAAGCTCAGGTTGAGTCATATGATAAGTCATGGGCTGTAACAGCCACAAAATGTGAAAGAAAGCACAATATCATCAATTCACTTTCACTTGTTCCCGATGAACTTGAAAAACTCAACTTCGCAAGATTTGAAAAGTATAAGACTATCGAAGAAAACGAAGTTATGTATGAAGAATATATGATGGACGATGCAGAAATCTGTGTTACCGCTTTTGGTATTGCTGCTCGAGTTGCTAAGAATGCAATTAATATGGCAAGACAGCAGGGTATAAAAGTAGGTATGATCAGACCCATCACACTTTGGCCATTCCCCAAAAAAGTATTCAAAGCTGCTGCAGACAAGGTAGATTCATTCATCAGTGTTGAGCTTTCAATGGGCCAGATGATTGAAGATGTAAGAGCAGCAATCGAATATAAGAAACCTGTAACTCTCTGTAACAGAGCAGGCGGTATGATTCCTTCACCGGATCAGGTGTTGGAAGCTATTAAAAAAGCAAACGAAGGAGGTAACAAATAATGGTAGTTTTTGATAAACCTAAATCACTTGCAGATGTACCTCTTCACTATTGCCCCGGTTGTACTCACGGTATAATCCACCGTCTTGTTGCCGAAGCTATTGATGAGCTGGGCATTGAAGGTCAGGCAATCGGTGTTGCACCTGTTGGTTGTTCAGTTATGGCATATAACTATTTCAATTGCGATATGGTTCAGGCAGCTCACGGCAGAGCTCCTGCTGTTGCAACAGGTCTTAAACGTGCTGACCCCGACAATCACATTGTTTTCACCTATCAGGGTGACGGTGACCTTGCTTCAATCGGTATGGCTGAAACTGTACACGCTGCAGCAAGAAACGAAAACATAACTATCATTTTCGTTAACAACGCTATCTACGGTATGACAGGCGGTCAGATGGCTCCCACATCACTTCCCGGTCAGGTGACTCAGACATCACCCTACGGCAGAGATACAAGTCACTGCGGTTTCCCTGTAAAGGTAAGTGAAATGCTCTCAACTCTTGACGGTGCAGGCTATGTTGAAAGAGTTGCAGTTAACAACGTTAAAAATGTAAGAAACGCTAAAAAAGCTATTAAAAAGGCTTTCCAGAATCAGATTGATAAAAAAGGCTTCTCACTTATCGAAGTTGTTTCAACTTGCCCCACAAACTGGGGTATGACTCCTATCAATGCACTTAAGTGGCTTGAGGATAATATGCTTCCTTACTATCCTTTAGGTGTTTATAAAGACAGAGATGCACAGAAGGAGGCAGAATAATATGGCTACAACTCAGATTTTAATTGCAGGCTTCGGTGGTCAGGGTGTACTTTTTGCCGGTAAATTTCTTGCTTATAAAGGTCTTATCGCTGATAAGCAGATTTCCTGGCTTCCCTCATATGGCCCTGAAATGCGAGGCGGCACAGCAAACTGCAGTGTAATTGTAAGTGATGAACCCGTCGGTTCACCTATCGTAACAACTCCCGATGTACTCGGGGCTATGAATCTTCCTTCACTCAAGAAATACGAAAACGATGTAGTTTCAGGCGGTATCATTATCGTTGACTCAGCACTTATTGCTGAAAAGGTTGAAAGAGAAGATGTTACTACATACTACG
>JAZQZO010000248.1:0-3072 GCA_045634065.1 Acutalibacteraceae bacterium | reverse complement strand
CAGGTCGGTACAGCTCTTTACGAGCTTGGTCTCGGCGGTAAGCACGTTTCAATCGTCAGCGAAAACAGCTACAACTGGATTGTTGTTTTCTTTGCAATCGTTTGCGGTGGCGGTGTTGGAGTGCCCATTGACAAGGAGCTTCCCGACAAGGATATCAGTATGCTCATCAGCAAGGGTGACGCAGAAGCTGTTTTCCATTCAAGAACCTACAAGGATACCGTAAAACTCCACCTCGAAAATGACGAAAGATGTAAGTATGCTTTCTGTCTGAACCCCGGTGCAAAAACAGATGGTGGCAAATTCCTCACCGTTGATGCACTTGCAGAAATGGGTAAGGAGCTTCTTGCAAAGGGCGACAGACGCTTCATTGACAAGGAAATCAATCCCGAAGATCTTGCAGCAATTGTGTTCACTTCAGGTACAACAGGCACAAACAAGGGTGTTATGCTCACTCATTTCAATTTCGCATCAAACGTTGAAGGCGTTCTTGAATTCCTCGGACCCGAGCAGTCAACAATGTCAATTCTCCCTATGAACCACGTTTACGAGCTTTCCTGCAGCATTCTTACCGCTATCTATATGAACGGTATCATTTATATAAATGACAGTCTTAAAAACATCCTTCCCAATATTAACGATTTCAGACCCACAGCTATGGCAGTTGTTCCTCTTGTCCTTGAAAACATTTATAACGGCATCTGGGCAAAGGCTGAAGCTAAGGGCAAGGCTGACATTATGAAGAAGATGATTAAAATCAGCAACAAGCTTCTCAAAGTCGGCATTGACATCAGACCCATCGTGTTCAAGTCCATCAGCGACAACTTCGGCGGTCAGTTCCCCACAATGTCCTGTGGTGGCGCACCTGCAAGAGGTGACCACATCAAGGTGCTTTCAGAGCTTGGCTTCAACATCATCTCCGGCTACGGTATGACAGAATGCTCACCCACAATCACCCTTCACAAAAACGGCAGAATCAAGCCTCTTTCAGCAGGTAAGGCATTCCCCAGAATACAGTTCAGAATCGACAGTCCCGACGAAGAGGGTATCGGTGAGGTTCAGGTAAAGGGTGACAATGTTACCAAGGGTTATTACAAGGACGAAGAAGCAACCAAGGCTTCCTTCACCGAAGACGGTTGGTTCAAGACCGGGGACTAGGGCACGCTCGACGAACACGGAGAGCTTTACATCACAGGCCGTAAGAAGTTCCTTATCATCCTTCCCAACGGTGAGAACATCTTCCCCGAAACCGTTGAAAGTAACATTATGGAGAATCTTCCCTATGCAGTTGAAACCGTTGCTTTTGAAGAAAAGATGATTTCCGCAACAGGCAAGGAAAACACAATTATGGCTGCTGCAATTTACGTAAACAAGGAGCTCATCAAGGAAGAGCTCACCGATGAAGAGGTTATTGCAAAGACCAAGGCAGACGTTGCTGAATCCAACAAAGGTCAGCCTGCATACCGCAAGGTACAGAATGTATATGTATCATTCAGCGAGTTTGAAAAGAACTCAACAAGAAAGGTTATCCGTCAGAAGGTAATCGACACATATGCGGTAAAATCAACAGTAACCAAATAAGAAATAGAAAACAATAACACACAGGAGGCAAATAACAATGCTTGAAAAACTTATTGAATTAATCTGCAGATACGTTGATATAGACCCTGCAGCACTTAACGAAAACACCAACATCAGAAGTGAACTCGGTCTTAACTCACTTGAACTTGTAAACGTTGCAGTTGCAATTGAAGATGAGTTCAATGTTGAAATTCCCGACCGTGAGGTTATGAATATCGAGACACTTGCAGATGCAGTTAAGATCATCGAAAAGTATATGGACTAATACAAAAAGGCAACCGAAACGGTTGCCTTTTTTAGTTGCATATGAAAACAGGCGAATAGGATTTACCTACTCGCCTGAGTTTTATCATACAAAAAATTATTTCTTATGATATCTTAAGTGGCATATATCGTCACCGTTTGCGATTGTCTTGGGAAGATCAAGCTCTGCACCGTATCTTTCACCGATACCTCTGTCACCGCACATAGCAATGTCACAAAGCATTGCGATTTCTTCGTCACTGCAACCTGCCTTCTGCCAAGCCTTAACAAGAGGGCAATAGTGGAAGTGGATTTCAAGTTCATCGTCGGTGGAGTTTTTAATATCCATTTCAAATACCCACTGAGCAGGCTTTGTGAAAAGTGTCTTGCGAAGACCCACAAGTGAATCTGTCTTGCCTTTTTCTACAAGACCCTTACCCTGCATAAGACCGCAACGCTTTACAGCTGCTGAGCCGAAATCTTTGGGATCAAGACCGCGCTTGCTTGCTTCGTCGCAGAGAAGATAAAGCCAGGTAGCTCTGTGTTCAAGCTGTTCACGAACAGCAACGATAAGTGGATTTTTAATTTTAGCTTCGTTGATAACTTTGCTCATTTTTCTGTTCCTCCATTTAATTGGAAATATATACATATGGATTATATCAAATCTATTTGCCTTTTGCAAGGAAATATTCATATTTTATTGTGAAAGAGTATATTTGAAATAAGCTGTGTCACCTGTCAAATTAAAATATGTGCCTGAAACACCCTTAGCCATACCAAAGTGAAGACTTTCTTCATAAAGCGGTATAATTGCAGCAGAACTGATAAGATACTCTTCAGCTTGCAGGGTTTTATTCGCAGTTGCCTGAGTTCCGCCGGCGTATTTTATTGAAGAAACCAGGCTGTCGTAGTTTTTATCCTTGAAAGAAAGGAAATTGTCTGCCGAGGTACTTGTGAAGTTTTCAAGAGCGTTGAAAGCGGTGTTATCACTGAAAGTAATAGGCATAAGGGCAATCTGATAGTTTTTGCTCTGCACTCTGGTTTTCACCTCATCTTCAGTGAGTACCTCCACAAAAATGCCGAGATTAATGCCAAGAGCTGACTGCCAGGACTGCATAAGACGTCTGACGGTACCCTCATATTCTTCACTGCAGATAATGGAAATATCGCAAGATGAACCTTTGAGGCTTCTGAGTCCCTTTTCAAAAAGCGTTGTCGGGTCTGTGTTTTTATAAAGGGACACTGCCGAAG
>JAZQZO010000247.1:0-5894 GCA_045634065.1 Acutalibacteraceae bacterium | reverse complement strand
GGATTGGTGGCATACTGCTGATTGTCTTAGGAGTGTATAGACTTGTGAGTGTTTTTGCAGGCTTGGGAATGCTTGGCAGTGTACCCAGCAGTGTGACTGGTGTGACTGTACCGTTTCTTTTTGCTTGGTTTATAAACGGTGCTATTGGTGTAGCTTTCATTATTGCAGGTATTGTCATAATCAAGAAGTTCAGACCGAAAAAGAATAAGGGGCTGTAAAAACAGCTCCTTTTTTCTTTGCAAACAGCAAGAGATAAGCTTTTTCGCGCTCGTGCCGCTTGGGCACTTCCTTTGTCCTGAGCGACAAAGGAAGCAAAACGCTCTTTTTCGTTGACGATGGTTTTATCTTTTTTATATAGCTTTATTCCGCCTGCAACAGCAGACTACGAAGCGGGCAAGTCTGTAATCTTTAATTGAGTATGTAGCTATTCCCGAATTTGTTGCTTTTCATAAAGTCTCAATCCGCCTGCGTCTGCTGTTTCCGCAGCGGGTTAGTTTTATAGAAAAAAACTAAAAAAACAAGGAGCTGTTTTTTCAGCTCCTTAATGTTGTTTAAAACTTTTGTTCAATTCTTATCTGCAAGGGAAGTGTGATTACTGTGTCCGAGACTATAGCACCCTCTTCAAAACACAGGAAATACTGGAAGTTTTCGGGCTCGTAGTAGAAATCAGAATCTTCAACCATGATAGTGCAGACAATGTTTCCTCCAAAATCTTCACTGATCTGGCACTGCATATTTGCGCTTACCTTCTGAATCAGAGCTGAACCGAACATCTGATAAATATAAACCTTGGTACCCATAAGATTCTCGCCTAAGTTATCGCCGATTACAACTACAATTTCATCGAAAAATTCATCTTCAGGTATCTCTTCGAGAGTATAACTGCTGATTTTCATATAGGTTTTGCCGTCGTCGGATTTGTCGCCGTTTTTGCGATTGGTGCTTACGAGAGTGGGCTCTGTGTATGGTTCAGTTGGTTCTTCTGTGGTTTCCTCGGTTGTCTCTTCAGTGGTTGATTCAGTTGTTGTTTCTTCGGTAGTGGTCTCAGTGGTTGACTCTTCAGTTGTTTCCTCAGTGGTTTCTTCGGTGGTTGTTTCCTCTGTTGTGGACTCTGCCGTGGTGGGCTGAGTTGGTGGTGCAAGGGTAGTCGAAGCTGTGGTTGAAGTGGTAGTTTTATCCTTGCCGTCGGAGCCTGATTTCACTATTAAAGCTACAACTAAAGCTAATACTATCAATAAGCCGAGAACTAAGAAGTACCAACGTTTTTTCGGTTGTTCATCTTCGTAATCATCGAAGGATTCATCATAATACTCTTCGATTGTTTCTTCCTGAGGTGCCTGGTAAGTGTCGAAGTGAATGCCCTCATCTGACTTTATTTCAAAACCGGTAGTTGCCTGTGTAGTAGCAGGTGCAGGTTGAGAATACGGACTGTAAGACTCAAGCTGAGAGAGCATTGTAAGAGGTGAGATATATCTTTCATCTGCTCTGAAAGCTGTCGCTTTTGAAATGATGGTTGAAAGTTTAAAGTCTGCATTTGCAGGTGTAGGGAACTTCTCGCCCCGTATACATCTTGCAAATGACTGCTCTCTGTCTGAAAGAGATATAGGAGCAGGGTATGGTGGCAGGAATGGCAGTCGGTTATTGTTGAGAAGTTTGTAAAGCAGAATACCCAGAGAATATATATCTGATGAAGTGTCAACCGCATAGCTGTTCTGATAAAGCTCAGGGGCCATATAAAGAGAGCCTTCGGATATATTTCCGCTGTAATCATAAAGGCCGAATGAGCCGAGTTTGTAGTTACCCTTTGAGTCAACATAAATATTTTCTGGTGTGATATTATGATGTACTATGCCTTTTTCCCTGAAGGCAGCCATTGCTCTGCAGATATCAACGCCTAATTTAACTGCATCTGTTTTTGTTACAGTTTCAAAGCTGAGATATTCATTGAGAGGACTGAGAATTTCAGTGAGCATTATAACATAGAAACAAGATGCCTCACGTATCACCGTGTAATTCTGAAGACTTACAATATTCCGGTGATAAGAGAGAGAACGCATAATGCTCATATTTTTTATTACGTTCTGCTGTAAAACATCGAGATATTCGTCGATGTTGCTGTATTTGCCTGAAGCTATAACGCGACTAAGTTCCTGCTCATCTGAGGGGAATCTGACGGTTTTAAGTCCCATATAATCGGTTTGAATTCCGTCGGAATTATACACCTTATAAAATTTAGAGCTTTTTCCCTCTGAAATTTTAGTTTCAATATACCAAGAGCCGAATAAAGGCTCCAAGGATTTAAGTTTATCAGTGTTCAAACTAAAGACTCCTTTCCTTAAGTACACCATAATGATATCATTTCTGCCGTCTCAAGTCAAGATGTGACAATTTACACGAAATCGCAACATAAGGTTAATATATTTTTTACACTTAAGGAATCAACTTTCTATTGATTTGCTTGGCAAAAAGATGTAAACTATAATATAATGCGAAATTATGTCGCATAATGTCGTATATAACATTATTTTAGAATATATATAATATAATAAGTTTAATTCAGGTGAAAAAATTGAAAAAATTATTGTTAATTGCAGTTCTGATTGTGGTTTTATCGGCTTATCCGATTTTTAATATAATGGGGCTTTCACAAAAAGCAGTCAAACAGTCTGAAGCTGATTTATCAAAAGGCAATGAAATTATAAACTTTTTGTCAGGCTACGATGTGAAAGAAGCTCAGAAGAATGTTCATACAGCCGAGCAGATACGAAACGATAAATTCGGAAATTACCTTCAGGTTGAAAGCATATTGCAGGGTCTTGACAAGGGTACCACTACCTATAGAAAAGTTTTCAGAAATGTCTATATTGTCGGAGATTCTCTTATGGACGGTCTTGAGGCTTACGGTATACTCAACAGTAACAATCTTATAACTCAGGTCAGTGCAAGTCTTTATCACCTTTCGGGGAATATCAGAAAAATTATCAGAATGAATCCCCCTGTGCTTATACTTCACTACGGTGTGAATATGATTGCCACTGAGAAAAAGTATCTGAGCAATTATATAAATATGTATACGGACATCATAGGACAGCTCAAGGGTGCTTTGCCTGATACAAGAATTATTATCAGCGGCATTTTTCCTGTTGACAGGGACATTGCCAAGGCAAAACGTTTCGGAATGATAGGTGAATACAATAAAAATCTCAAAGCTATGTGCCAAAAGCTTGATGTGGAATATCTGGACAGCTCAGCTGTTCTTAAGGCACATCCGGAATGTTACGGCAGTGACGGTATTCATCTTTCAAGAGCTTTCTATGAAAAATATTGGCTCAGATTTATAATCAAAGAGATGGGGATAGTCGGATGAATAAACACAGAGTTATCGAAATAATTTGTGTTGTTTTTTTGGTCTGCTTCATATTCATCATTTCTGCTGACGACAAATATAGCGATAAAACCGTTAAGGAAGTTGTCGAGGCGGTATCCGCTGAAGTGAATATGGAAGTTATGACTTCGCATAAAAAGAATAAAGTTAAACAAGAGTTCGGCATAGATTTTGCGGGAGTTAACTCCTTTGCTTACTATGCAAGCGAGTCAATTATGACTGTAGATGAGCTTTTGGTTATAAAACTTGAAGAAGGCGTCAAAGCTGACGGTATTATTAATAAAATTGAATCGAGAGTAAAAGATAAGCAGGTGCTTTTTGAAGGCTATGCTCCTGAGCAGAGTGCATTGCTTAAAAATTATGCTTTAAAATTTAAAAACGGTTTTATTTTTTATGCTGTAGGAGAGAAATCTGTTGATGCTCTCGGCGCTTTTTTGAAAGTAGTAAAATAATAATTTGTAAGGTGCAATAAATGGTATTTAGCAGTGCGGTTTTCCTTTTTGTTTTTCTGCCTGTAACGATGATTTTTTATTTCATCCCGGGTCGCAATGAGGAAAAAGATATATCTCGTAAAAATTTAATATTGTGCATTGCCAGTCTGATATTCTATGCCTGGGGCGAGCCTGTTTACATAGTGCTTATGTGCCTTAGCATATTTTTCAACTATCATCTTGGTCTTGATATGGAAGGTCACAGAAACGATCCTAAGAAGTTAAAATCGCTTCTTATTTTTGGTGTGGCTTTTAATCTGTTTATGCTGGGCTTTTTCAAGTATTCCGGTTTCATTGCAGATAACATCAATTCAGCGATGGGTCTTAAAATAGAGTACGATCCTCTGCCATTACCTGTCGGTATATCGTTTTATACTTTCCAGATTCTTTCTTATGTTGTTGACGTGTATAACAGCAAGGTAAGAGCTCAGTCAAAGATAGTGAATTTCGCTGCTTATATTACAATGTTCCCTCAGCTTATTGCGGGTCCTATTGTGCAGTACAGCGATATTGAAAAACAGCTTTCAAACAGATCTGTCACCATAGATAATTTTTATGACGGCATTGTTTATTTTATAAGAGGTCTCGGAAAAAAGGTTCTCTTTGCAAACACTATCGGTGCTGTTTACAGTGATATTATGTCAGGTGGCATTGCTGAGACTTCTGTTGTTACGGCGTGGATATGCATTATCTGCTATACGCTGCAGATTTATTTCGACTTCAGCGGTTACAGTGATATGGCTGTGGGCCTTGGCAAAATGTTTGGCTTTGAGTTTGTGCAAAACTTCAATTTCCCCTACAAGGCTAACAGTATTACTGATTTCTGGAGAAGATGGCATATAAGTCTTAGCAGTTGGTTCAGAGACTATGTTTATATTCCTTTGGGCGGTAACAGAAAAGGTCTTGCCAGAACTATCATCAATATCCTCATCGTCTGGTCGCTGACGGGTATGTGGCACGGTGCCGCCTGGAACTTTATAGCCTGGGGTATGTTTTATGGTGTGCTTCTCATATTAGAAAAGTACGTTCTGAAAAATTTCCTTGAAACTATACCTACCGCGCTCAGGCATATTGGTACTCTTATAGTGGTGATGATAGGTTGGGTATTCTTCTCAAGTGAAAATATCACTCAGGCAGGGGAGTTCATAGGTGCTCTTGTAGGCTTCGGCAACGGTAGCTTCATTGACTCTCAGGCAATGTATCTTTTGAATGAAAATACATTTGCGATTTTTGCTATGGGTCTTAGTGCTGCAGGTGTTTTTGAGATGATTTCCACCCGCGAAGAAACAAGAACCTATAAGATTTTCAAATGCGTACTGTATGTTATTATTTTTGTTATGAGTATCGCTTATCTTGTCAGCGAAACTTATAATCCGTTCCTTTATTTCAGATTCTGATTCAGGGAGATTAGTTTAAATTATGAACAATAAAGAAAACCAAGAAGTCTTCCTTGACGAGGAAAAGGAAGAACAAGAAACAGAAACTCAGCCGGATGATGCAGAAGAACAAGAAGAGTTTTTTGATTTCAGGTATAACAGCCTAAGGAAAAAAGGCGCAATAATCAGCATTTTTATGATATGGCTTTTCTGTCTTATTATTTTCGGTACGGCAGGTCTTCATCTTCTGACAGATGACAAAAGCTTTTCTGACAGCGAAAACAGAGTTCTCGGTTCATTCCCTAAGCTGACGGTTTCATCTATAGCAGACGGAAGCTTTATGAGAGACTTCGAAACTTATCTGACTGATCAGTTTCCTTTCAGAGACAGCATAATATCTCTGAAAACCCTCTCAGACAGAATACTCGGTAAAAATAAGGAAAACGGCGTGCATATCGGTAATGAGGGTTATCTTTTTGATACTCAGACCGCTTATAACAGTGATAAGGTCAAAGAAATAAGCAAGGCTGTCAGAGACTTCAGAAGCAAGCACGAGAATTTCAAAACAGCCTTTGTTCTCGCTCCGAATTCAAGTTATGTATATTCACAGTATCTTCCGAAACATTTGGAAATGCCAAGTCA
>JAZQZO010000246.1:0-9447 GCA_045634065.1 Acutalibacteraceae bacterium | reverse complement strand
GCCTCCGACTTGGTAAAGGACCAAATTGATACAGTTTATTTTGGTGGCGGTACCCCCAGTGTTTTTGGAAGTGAGCGAATATCTCAGGTTTTGTCTTTCATCAAAATGAATTACAATCTCACAGCGGATGCCGAAATTACCGTCGAGTGCAACCCGTCAAGTGTGTCAGAGGAGTTTTTCCGTGAAATTAAAAATGCAGGTGTCAACCGCATTTCTATGGGAATGCAGTCTGCTGTTGATAAAGAAAGACTGGCACTCGGAAGATTATCTGATACCAATCAGGTGAAAAATGCCGTTATGCTGGCAAGGAGCGCTGGTATAGACAACATCTCTCTTGATATAATGCTCGGAGTGCCTCTGCAAACTATGGAAAGTCTTGATGAAAGCATTGATTTTCTTCTTTCTCTGGATATACCGCACATCAGTGCATATATGCTGAAAGTTGAAGAGGGTACACCTTTTGACAAAATGGGTGAAAGTCTCATTCTGCCTGGTGAAGACACAGTCGCAGAAATGTATCTTCATACTTCAAAGCGCCTGACTTCGGCAGGGTACAACCATTATGAAATTTCAAATTTTGCTAAAGAAAATATGCAAAGCCGACACAACACGCGCTATTGGAAAGAAATGGATTATATCGGCATTGGCCCTTCGGCTCACTCGTTTTTCGGTGGGGAAAGGTTTTATTATGATAGGAATTTTGATAACTTTGTTTCTGGCACTGAGCCTGTTTCTGATGGCTTTGGCGGCGACAAAGACGAATATATTATGCTCTCTCTGAGACTTGCAGAGGGCCTTTCTTTCAGGGATTATAAGGAAAAATTCGGAGAAGAAATAGACAGGACAGCTGTTGAAAAGATGAAACAATATATGAAAGCGGGACTTGTGGTTGTTGACGATGAGAGAATGAGACTGACACCCGAGGGCTTTCTGCTTTCAAATGTGATAATAGGAGAATTTTTAGGTTAGAAGGTGCCGGAGGTGAGGCAGGCGGCTCCATAGCCGAACTTCTTTCGGCTCGGCTACTTCGTAGCCGTAAATCGCCGCGGCGATTTATGGAGCCGCATCCCACCTTCAGCCGAAACTATAATTCAAAGGAGTTGAGATTATGAAGAAGTACGGTCTTGTTTTAGCAGGCGGAGGAGGAAAAGGTGCCTATCAGATAGGCGCTTGGCGTGCCCTGAGAGAAATGGGTATAACCTTCGAAGCTATTGCGGGAGCCTCAATCGGCGGTATAAACGGAGCTATGATTGCAGCAGGTGACTACGATAAAGCTACGGAATTCTGGCATAATATATCAGTAGACAAAGGTGTGAAGTTTGCAAAAAATCTCCCTGATAGTGAAAATCTCTTCTCGAGAAAAAATTGGGGAGTACTCTTCAAAGAAGTTATAAGGTCAGGTGGTATCGATGCTTCACCTGCAGCAGATTTTATTTCCCAGTTTATTGATGAAAACAAGGTCAGAGACAGCAAAATTGACCTTGGCGTCGTGGCTGTTCAGATGACTCAAGGTGTTGTACCCAGAGAAATATTTATTCACGAAATGCCTCAGGGTCAGCTTGTGGACTATCTTTTGGCTTCGGCAAATATTCCGCTTGCAACAAACATCGGCCCCGAGGGTGAAAAGTTTCTCGATGGCGGTGCCTATGACAATACTCCGCTGATGACCCTTAAAAAGCGTGGCTATAACCGACTGATAATTGTTGACATTTCCAATATCAAGGGTGTGGCACATAATATCAACTATCTCAATAGCGAAATCGTTCACATAAGACCCTATGATATAGATGATCTGGGTGCCGCCTTTGACTTTGATGATGCTGTCATTGACCGCAGAATCAAGCTCGGATATCTTGACACGCGCAAAGCATTTTCATATCTTTTGGGCAACATCTATTATTTTGAGCCTGATGCTTTCCGCACAATGGTCAAGAGGTACTCTGCCGACACGGTTTTGCAGATAGAACAGATGGCACATCAGCTCAAGGTTGAAAAAGCTGAAATTTACGGTGAAAACGAGTTTATATCCATAGTTAAAGCAGCTTATGAAAAAGAAGTGATTGCATATCAGGAAAAACAGCAGGCACTCGAAAAGGAAGAAGACGGCATAATGCTTCATCTTAAAAAGCGTTTTATGGATAAGAAAAATTTTGATGACTACCCATTGGCAGTTGAGCTTTTTGATGCACTTAATCCTAATCTTAAAACTGCTATCGAGCCTGAAATCAAGGAATTAACGGAGACAACCAATGAAGTTTAAAGCAGTTATATGTGCACTTAACTCAAAATATATACACTCATCACTTGCACCCTGGTGCCTGTTTACAGCTTGCAAAAAGGCTTTGCCGGATGAGTGTGAAGTGAAAGTTCTTGAGGGCACAATTAACGAAAAAGAAGAAGATATATATGAACGCTTACTGGCAGAAAAAGCAGATTTAATTGGCTTTTCCTGCTATATATGGAATATCGGCAGGGTACTGTCTCTGGCTGAAAAGCTGAAAAAACAAGGTGTTTTGGTAATTCTGGGTGGTCCTGAAGTATCATACAGACAAAGAGATATACTGGAAAATTACCCGTTTGTCGATTTTGTTATAAGCGGTGAGGGCGAAGAGAGTCTGCCGAAATTAATATCTGCCCTTTTGCAAAATAAAGCAACAGAAATAGTCGGTGTGTCATTCATAAAAGATGGCGAGACGGTCATATCCGAGGGCAATTTTATAGACTTTCAGAGTACTGTTTCACCTTATTGCAAAGAATATTTCGAGTCGCTCAAAGGAAGAATTGCCTATATTGAAAGCAGTCGCGGTTGCCCCTTCAGTTGTGCTTTTTGTCTCTCCGGAAGATGTGGCAAGCTGAGATTTCTGCCCCTTGAAAGAGTTAAAGGCGAAATGCTTCTGCTTTGCGAAATGGGTGCCAAAACTATAAAATTTGTTGACCGAACTTTTAACTGCAACCCGAAACGAGCAAATGAAATACTAACTTTCATAAAAGATGAATACGGCAAGAAAATACCTGATGATGTGTGTTTTCATTTTGAAATCGCAGGCGACATTTTAACTGAGGACCTCTTTGAAGCTATATCTGATTTACCTGTCGGCGCCGTTCAGTTTGAGGTTGGAATTCAGTCTTTTAACGAGGAAACTCTAAAAAAAATCAACCGAAAAACCGACACAGTTCTTGTTGAAAAAAACGTCAAGAGACTACTCTCTTTCAAAAACTGCCACGTGCATATCGATCTTATAGCCGGTCTCCCACTTGAAAGGTACGACAGCTTTGTTGACGGCTTTAACAGAGCTTATAATATTGGTGCCAATATGTTGCAGCTCGGTTTTCTAAAGATTCTTCACGGTTCACCTATGGGGGAGGACAGAGAGGGTTTCCCCTGCATTTACAGCGATGAGCCACCCTATGAGGTTATTTCAACCCCTTGGATTGATGAGAATAAACTTTCGCTTCTTCGCCTTTGTGAAAATGAACTCGAACGACTTTATAACAGCGGCAGATTTCCCCGTACCCTCCGGTATCTGACAGAAAAAATGCCGCCTTATGACCTCTTTCTTGGCTTTGGCGAGTTTTTAAAAGTCAAGGGTGAAAGTTCGAGTATACCCCTTGACAAATATGTCTGCCTGGCTTATGAATATTTTTCTTTGATTAAAGGTGTTGACAAGATTAAACTTCGTGATTTGATGATTCTGGATAGAATTTCTACCAATAATTCGGATATCATTCCCAAGTGTCTGCGAGTAGATGATGAGAGACTTAAAAAGCTCAAGCGCCTTGTATTATCTGAAAAGGGCAAGGTGAAGTCTGTGGCGATTTTATATAGCGAAAACATTGCGGTTTATTGTGACTACAGTGAAACCAGAAATCCTGTGACGGGTCAATGGGAAATTAAAAAACTTAATATTAACTTGTAATAATGAGCCGAAGCCCACCCCATCGAGGGGTGGGTTTCGGCTTGTGGGCGGCGGGGCCAAATCGCCCGTGGCGCTTTGACGCAGGCGCTCCGCGCCTGCGGTTGCAGCCTTCGGCTGCCACGCCCCGCCGCGGCTCACCTCCTGCAGAAACCTAAGTAATTTCAATGAAAAAAATGCATATAAATAGACAAGGTGATTTATATGATGAACTATGTTTTTCCGATTTTACTTCTGCTATCTTTTGCATCAGCAATCATAACCGGTAAAGTAGACGAGCTTTCCCAATCTGTTATAAGCGGAGCAGAAAGCGCGGTTACACTGCTACTTAGACTGGTGTCAATGCTGTGCCTTTGGGGCGGAATTATGGAAATTGGCGAGCAGGCAGGTCTTACGGCTCTCTTTTCAAAAATGATGTACCCTGTGGTATCGTTGATTTTTCCGAGACTTAGAAAAGAAAAATATGTCCTTGAAGCTATATCTATGAATATAACTGCTAATATTCTCGGTCTTGGCAATGCGGCAACACCCCTGGGTCTTGAAGCTATGAGACGATTACAGAGTGTAAACAGTGACACAGCTTTTGCAAGTGATGAAATGGTAGTTTTTGTTGTTATGAATACAGCGGCAATGCACATTATTCCCACAACAGTTGCCACAATGCGAGGGCAATACGGCAGCAGTGACCCTATGGAAATTATGCCTGCAGCTTTTCTGACCTCATTCTGTGCTCTCACTACAGCTGTGGTTGTGGCGAAAATCGGTAATAGGCTCAGAAGAAAAGGTGGTGTTTCAGGTGGCAGATAATTGGGGTTCATATGTACTGCCGGTAATGGTTGTGGGTATAGTCGCATTCGGTCTATATAAAAAAATCAAGGTTTTCGACTGCTTTATGGTGGGAGCTAAAAAAGGTTTACATACGGTTTATGAGCTTTTGCCGAGTATCACAGGTCTTGTGGTGGCAGTTAGTATGCTGAAAGAAAGCGGAGCTATGGATCTAGTGTCCGGTCTGCTGAAGCCTGTGACATCTGTTTTTGGTGTACCGGAAGAGATTACTCCTATGGCTTTATTAAGCCCGGTGTCGGGGGGCGGATCACTGTCGCTGTTTGAAAATGTGCTGAAAACTTATGGTCCTGATTCCTTTATAGGTCAGGTGGCCAGTGTTGTTATGGGTTCAACTGATACCACGTTATATGCAGTAACAGTTTACTATGCAGCTGTGAATATTAAAAATACGCGCCACACTTTGATTTCGGGACTCACTGCCGATTTTATGAGTCTTGTGCTGTCAGCGTTTTTTGTGAGACTGACGGTGGGGTAGGGGGCTCAGGGCTGCGGCTTTGCCGCAGCGAAGCGACTTCGTCGCTTCAAAATCACTGCGTGATTTTCCTGAGCCCCAAGTGCAATTTGTCCTGCACTTGCAAAAGAGAAAAAAATATGCTATTATATAAGAAAGTTACAAGATTGTAATAATCTCTATTTAAGGAGTAACAGGATGATAAAAAAATTACTATGTTTAATATTTGTTGCTATATTTATTTTTTCAGCAGTGCCCCTTGGCAGTAAAGCAACAGCAAGTGATACGATGACTACCCTTAATGCATTGGTCAATAAGTTCCCTCAAGGTAAATATTGGAACCACGTTGGAAAGAGCAATCAGCCGGACGCTGTTACTTCAACACCTTGTTTAAACCACTCAAAATGTCACTGGGCGGTTAACAGCTGCAACTGTAACAGCTTTGATAATGCTATACAGTGTATGGGATACGCACACAAAATTTCATATGAGATCACAGGTGTAATGCCGAGAAATAATTATATAAAACATACAACACTCAAAGCTTCTGAGTTGAGGGTAGGTGACATTATACGTTACCGTTGGAACGGACATTCAATTTGTGTCACGGGTGTCAGCGGCAACAAAATATCCTTTACCGACTGTAATTTTATAGGCAGATGCCAGATACGTTGGGGTATTATGGATCTTTCAGAGATTGTCGGTTTTTCATATGTACTCAGACTCAAAGGCAATACAAGAAAAAATAGCGATCTTGATTTTTATGAAAATGTTGACGGCTATATCAGCGGTATTGATATTAAGGCTAATTTTGAAACGTGGCGCACTAAAGACAGCATTATTAATATCAGATCCACCCGAAAGACATCAGCCAACATAATCGGTAAGCTTCCTACCGATACAGAGATTAATATTTATGATAAATATTATGACGGTACTTATATGTGGGGTAAGGTAGTTTACGGTGAACTTATGGGATGGTGTGCCTTAAACTATTCGGAATATATCGAAGGTTATATTGAAAAGCCCACCATAAAAAATACCAACGAGGCCTATGTGGCTAAGGAGTCTAATGTTATCAGTTGGAATGAGGTTTCCGGAGCCACAGAATATACTCTTTATATTTACGACAGCGACGGTGAAATTGTCAGAGAATTGACTGTAAACGCTGATAAAACCGAAAGAAGCTTCAAAATAAACAAAGCAGGACAGTACACTGCCGAAGTGGTGGCAACCTGCGGTGTTACTCCGTCCTGGGAGATGAAAAGTGCCATCTACTCTTTTGATATAGTGAAAGCTGATGAAGTTATTTATGTTGATTCAGTGAAATTCACAGCACCGTCAAAAATTGTGAAGGGCAGTTCAGTTACTGTTGAACCTGAGATTTATCCTTCCTGGGCCAGTGATTGTGGCGTAACCTGGAAAAGCAGTGACACCTCTGTTTTATCTGTAAACAAAAAAGGTAAGATTACCGCTAAAAAATACGGTACCGCAACAATCACCTGCATTGCCGCTGATCAGGGTAAGGTGAAATTCAAGCAAAAGATTACCGTGGTGCCTGAAACAGTTGAAGATTTCAAACAAACAGCAGCAACTACTAATACCATAACACTCAAGTGGAATAAGGTCATTGATGCAAGTTTATATGCGGTTTATAAGTATAATAATGAAACCAAGAAATATGAAAAGCTTGATAACTGCAAAGATACGACTTATACTATGAAAGTCACAGCCGGCAAGACCTACACAGTTAAGGTTCACGCTTTGACTAAATTCGGTTCAGAATATTATTACAGTGAACCTTCGGATATTATAAAGGTTGTTTCTTCTCCTAAGGCTCCTGAACTCACTGCAACGGCAGGGTACAAAAAGGTCACCCTTAAATGGAGTGAATCAAAGGGTGCAACTCACTATGTAATTTATCGTATTGAAGACGGCAAAAATGTGAAACTTGTGACTCAGAGTGTCGGTGACAGCACTTTGTCTTACACTGTAAGTAATCTTAAAAGCGGTTCTTATACTTTTAAGGTTAGAGCCATCAGAAAGGCTGATGACATCAAGGGTTACGGCAATTACTCACAGGCTGTAAGTGTGAAAGTTAAATAAAAAAAGGCTACTTCTTTTGAGGTAGCCTTTTTGTAAGTTTGATGAAGAGGTGGGGTCGCGGCTCCGTGAAAATCGCTGAAAGCGATTTTCCACAGAAGCCACGGGGCTTCTGTGCGCCGTAAACGGCGACGGAGCCGCCGGCGCTTACCCGAACTTTTTAAGCAAAGTGAAAGCGCCTGCAATAAGCAAAACAGGCAAGAGAAGCACAGCACCGCTTGCAAAGATAAGACAAAGCACCAATATAGGCACAGCCAGTGCAAGTAAAACCGATGCGATAATTTTTGTTGTACCCCAGGCTATCTTTAAGGCTAAGCTGATGCTGCCGATAAAGAGCCATATGGATAAAGCTGTAACTAAGATTTCAAACATTTTGTTTCCTCCTGAAAAGTTAATATGTAAACCTTGTGTGTTTACAGTTATAGTCTATTATATTTTTCTTGAGGAATAAATAATAAAATCGGCAAAATAGACAGTGCTAATTTGCCGAAATCAGTGACTATTTAATTGTCTTGCCGTCTGAAAAAGCCTTGCCGACAACTTCTCCCAGGGTGCGATAGGTGTGACCAACAGGGTCGTAGGTGATGGGCTCGAACTTTTTGAGGTCGATTTTACCCTTTTCTTCCAGGATATTTTCATCAACGCTGATATTTACAATTTCACCAACAAGTCTGCAGGAGTTTTTGTCGTAGCTTTTGAGTTTACATTCCAGAGTGAAGGGCAGTTCTGCAAAAATCGGAGCATTGACAAACTCTGATTTTTCAGCAGTCCAACCACATTTTTCTATTTTATTTTCTACCTTGTTACCTGAAACGATGCCCACATAGTCGGCCGCGATGACATTTTTTCTGTCAGCCACACTGACAGTGAAAGCACCTGCTTTTACAACATTTTCAGCGGTTTTGTGACCGTCATCTACACAGATTGAAATTTCAGTTTCTTCGCTGATGCCGCCCCAGGCAGCGTTCATAGCGTTAGGCTTTCCCTTTTCGTCATAGGTGCCGATAATGAGTACGGGCATAGGGTAGAGTATAGCTTTTGCGCCTAAATTTTTTCTCATATTATATCCTCCGTGATTATTTTAAAGTTGCTTCATATATGCCGATTGACTCTCTGCCCTGAATGTTATTGGATACATTTCTGGCATTGAAATATAATCTGAGTTTGCCATCATAATATGTCAGGCAGCAGGCATAAACATATTGAGCCATCCAGTTGCTGTTACCGCATTTTTGCGGTACAAGGAAAGGCTTGACAAATTCGAAATTTTCCCCGTCCTCGGACTTGAGAAGCATTATAGCAGAGTGGCTTTTACCATCTTCTTCATATAAGCCATTCTGCAGACCTATGTAGCAATCCTTGAGCTTATAGACCTTGATACAGCCTGAGCAAAGATTCAGATACTTATTGTTTTTATCAGGGCTGATAATGGGCTCGGTACGGGAAGTGTAACCGTCAGCTACAGCCTTGCTTTCAGCATAGGAAATATGTGTAGGCTCGCAGAAACCGCAATCTTTTATGAAAGTCTGACCGCAGGAGTAGTAGAGCCTATATCCGCCGTCTTTTTCAATAAGGAAGGGGTTTGATATAGACAGCCCTTTTTTGTCAACCTCGAAAGGTCTTGTGTGACCGATAACAAGGTGTGGCTTTGTCCAACTTTTAAGGTCGAGGGACTCGGTACAATAAATTTCGCTTTTCCACTTGGCACCTAAGAAAGAAAGTCCATTGCCGATAAGAGTTTTTGTTCTCTCGTAGAAGAGATAGTATTTTCCGTCGATGAGATTAATGTCAGGTCGCATAGCTCTCGGCACAACTCTGCCTTTATTTTTAAAGCTGATACCGTCACGGCTCTCATAGTGGTACACGCCGAGGAACGTGTGACAGAAGAGATGCCACTTCTCGTCGTGGGAGATTTCGGGTGTAAGTACACTTGGGTCAGCGATAACAGGACTGTTTATCGGATTATGGATAACAGGGTTGTTTTCATAAAGTTTAAAATTAGCGGAGCTGATATCCTGTAAAGTAAGATTAATCATTTTCATTCTCCTCATACATCATATAATAGTTGTCAACATTTTCTCTTTTCCAGTGGTCGTGTCTTATGACCTTGAAGCCGAGCATTTCATAGAATTT
>JAZQZO010000245.1:0-7291 GCA_045634065.1 Acutalibacteraceae bacterium | reverse complement strand
GAAATCAAACACAGAAAAGCTCAGAGAAATGGGCTACATCTTAAAGATAAAGCAAGATAAGAATATGAAAAAATACGAAATTAAAGTGGGAGGTAAAATATGATATTAACAGCGCTTGAAATGCAAGGCTTTAAGTCATTTCCCGAAAAGACAACCCTTACTTTCGGCAAGGGTATTACGGCAGTAGTCGGTCCTAACGGCAGCGGTAAGAGTAATATCTCAGACGCAGTTCGTTGGGTACTCGGTGAGCAGTCAACCAAGAGTCTTCGCGGCTCAAAGATGGAAGACGTTATTTTCGACGGTACCAAAGTTAGGAAGGCTCACGGCTTCGCTCAGGTAACTCTCAGACTCGACAACACTGACCGTTCAATTGATAAGGATACCGACGAAGTAACCGTAACAAGAAGATATTACCGTTCAGGCGAAAGTGAATATAAAATCAACGGCGAAAGCGTCAGACTCAAGGACGTCCACGAATTATTTATGGACACAGGTCTTGGCCGTGACGGTTATTCAATGGTATCTCAGGGTAAAATCGCTGATATGGTCAGCGGTAAGGCTAAGGAATGTCGTGATATGCTTGAAGAAGCAGCAGGCATTTCAGCTTACAGATACAGACGAAGCGACAGCCTTAAAAAGCTCACTCAGGCTGAGGAAAACTTAGTCAGACTCAGAGACATCCTCCTGGAGCTCGAGGGCAGAATAGGCCCCCTTAAAACTCAGAGCGAAAAGGCACAGAAATTCCTTGTTCTCAGCGAAGAAAAAAAGGTGCTCGAAATCGGTCTGTGGCTTTATAACATTGATAAGCTCAAGGAAGACCTCAGAAGTCAGGAGGATAAGCTGGCAATTGCAAAGGGTCACTATGACAGCGTTGAAGCTGACCTTCAGGAAATCGAAGAGCTTATCGAAAAGTGCATAACTGACACTCAGAACATTAACATCAGAATAGATGAAATCCGTCAGGGTATATCAGAGCTTGAAGAAAAAGCTGCCACTGCAGGCAGTGAAATCGCTGTGCTCAAAAGCTCAATTGAGCATAACAACGACACTATCGAGCGTATCTCAAAGGACAGAAACGACTCTGAGCTCGGTCAGCACCAGCTTTTAAAAGAAATAGAAACCGAAGAAAAGCTCATCGCTCAGATTAAGAAAATCCGCGACGACAAAAACGCTGAACTTCAGAAAGTTACCGACGAATTAAGTGCTATGCAGTCTCAGGGCGGTAATCTCGACAAAGAGACAGCAGATATCAGCATCGATATAAACATCCTCACAAAAAATCTTGCTGACAGCAGAGTTGCATCATCAACTGCGCAGTCTGCTATAGGTGAAATCAAGGCTCGAATTGAAACTATCGATCTACAGATTTACCAGCGAAAAGAGATTGTGGACTCTGCCGAAAGTGATAAGATTAAAGCTGATGAGGCACTGAGTCGCTGCAGTGAAGAAATCGCTTCAATTACCAATTCTGTTAACGGCTACACAATGAAGCTGAATTCTCTTGAAGCAAAGGCGGATAAGCTTAAGAAAGAGCTTGACGAAAAGAGCTTTGAAGAGCAGAGAACAACTTCAAAAATCAATATGCTCCACGAGCTTGAAAAGAATATGGAAGGTTATTCAGGCTCAGTAAGAAAGGTTATCAAAGAGAGTCAGAAAGGCACCCTCAGAGGTATCCACGGCACAGTTTCACAGCTTATCAGTGTTGAAAGTGAATATGCCGTTGCTATTGAAACAGCCCTCGGCAACGCTGTGCAGAATATCGTTGTTGACACTCAGCACGATGCAAAAACAGCTATCAACCTGCTTAAATCTCAGGGTGCAGGCCGTGCAACGTTCCAGCCTATTGATGCAGTCAAGGGCAGAGATTTAGACGAAGAGGGTCTTGAAGACTGTCTGGGTTATGTGGACAAGGCAGTGAATCTTGTCGGTTGCGATAAGATTTACAGTGAGATTATATCTTCACTTCTCGGAAAAACCGTTGTTGCAGAAGACCTTACTTGCGCAATTGAAATTGCAAGAAAATACGATCAGCGCTTCAAGATAGTTACTCTCGACGGTCAGGTTATTAATGCCGGCGGTTCGATTACCGGTGGTTCAGGCACTCAGAATGCGGGTATATTGTCGAGAAGTACAGAAATAGAAAAGCTCACCAAAAAAGGTGAGGTACTTTCAAAGGAAATCGCAGAACTTACAGAAAGTTATACAAAACTCACTGACGAAATCGATGCTCTCACAGCTGAGCTTAATGACCAGAGACAAGCTCTCTCCGAGGCTTCAGATGAAAAAATCAGACTCGAGGGTCAGAAGAATCTTGTTTATGAGCAGTACTATTCAGCCGTGTCAATGCTGGATGAACTCAAGGGTGAAAAAGACCACGCTGACGAGAGAATTTCAGCTATGGAAAACTCTCTCTCACAAGCAAAGGCTAAGTGTGACGAACTCGAAAAAGAGATAAAGGATAAAGAGGCAAAACTCGAAAGTCTCGGTGAGCTTCGTAAGGAAATCTCTCATAAGAGAGAGGAAATGACTTCGGTCATCTCAAAGCTCAATCTTGATATTCACGGTGCAGGCAAAGACCTTCAGGCGAGAACTCAGGCTCTGGGCCTTCTGAAAGCAAGACTTGTCAGCCACGAAGATAAAGATAAAGAGCTCATAGACGAAATTCAGAAGATTAAGGATCACAACTTTTCAATAGAAAAAGAAATTGCTGACCTTGAAAAGCTTTCTGTTTCATTCTCAGAGAAGAGTCAGCAGGCAAAAGACGAAATCTCAGCTCTTCAGAAAAAGAGAAGTGAAACCGAAGAACGCTCAGCTTCACTTCGCTCTCAGGAAAGAAACAAGTCAAGCGAAAGAGAAAAGATAAGCGGTGACCTTGCGCGTCTTGAAGAAAGAAAGCAGACTATGACTCAGGACTACGATGCCACTGTCAACAGACTCTATGACGAATATCAGCTGACAAAGCGTGAAGCTGAGGCTGTTGGCGAAAAGCCCGAAGATCCTGCAGGTTCAAAGAGACGCCTCAATGAAATCAAGGGCAGCATCAGACATCTCGGTGCCGTAAACGTAGGTGCTATCGAAGAATATAAAGAAGTCAGCGAAAGATATGAGTTTATGTCCACTCAGGTTGCAGACGTTGAAAAGAGTAAGAAAGAGCTTATCAGACTTATCGACGAGCTGACAGATAAAATGTCACAGCAGTTCAGAGAACAGTTTGCTAAGATTAATCAGAACTTCGGTGAAACTTTCCGCGAACTCTTCGGTGGCGGTCACGCTGAAATTGTTCTTGAAGACCCCACCAATGTACTTGAAAGCAACATCGATATCAAGCTTCAGCCACCGGGCAAAATGGTCAAGAGACTCGACTCTCTTTCAGGCGGTGAAAAGGGTCTTTCAGCTATCGCACTTCTATTTGCGATTATGAAAGTAAACCCGGCACCTTTCTGCATCTTCGACGAGGTTGAGGCAGCTCTCGACGACGTAAACGTAACAAGATACGCTCAGTATGTACGCCGTATGACAGGCAGCACACAGTTTATTCTTATCACTCACAGACGTGGTACTATGGAAGAGGCAGATGTGCTTTACGGCATCACAATGCAGGAGCAGGGTGTATCAAAACTTCTTGAACTTAAAACAGCTGAGCTTGCTAAAAAGCTTGGTATAACACAATAAAGGAGGAAGAAACCTATGGGTATTTTTTCAAAATTCGGTTTCGGACTTAAGAAAACCCGTGAGGGTATGACAGAGCGTATTGAGGACGTTCTCGGCGCTTATGAAGAAATCACAGACGACTTTTACGACGACCTTGAAGAGGCTCTTATTATGGGCGATATCGGTATGAAAACCGCAGTAGATATCGTCTCAGAGCTTCGTCACCGTGTTAATAAAAACGAGGTGCGCAACCCTAAACACGCTAAAATGATTATCTCAGAAATCATCGCCGAAATGATTGACGGCGGCGAGGATATGGGTCTTATCACACAGCCCTCAATTATCCTTGTTATTGGTGTCAACGGCGTTGGTAAGACGACAACTATAGGCAAGCTGGCCGCTATGTACAAAAAAGAGGGTAAGAAGGTTATTCTCGGTGCGGCTGATACATTCCGTGCGGCTGCTATTGAACAGCTTGAAATCTGGTCTGAGAGAGCGGGCGTTGAAATTGTCAAGCACAAAGAGGGTGCGGACCCTGCCGCTGTTGTATACGATACTATCAGTGCAGGTCTTTCAAGAGATTGCGACATTATCATTATCGACACCGCAGGCAGACTTCACAACAAGAAAAATCTTATGGACGAGCTTGCAAAAATCTACAGAGTTGTTGAAAAAGAGCTTCCCTATGCTGACCGTGAAATTCTTCTGGTTCTGGATGCAACAACCGGTCAGAATGCAGTTAATCAGGCAAAAGAGTTTATGAATGTAGCTGAACTTACAGGTATTGCACTGACTAAACTTGACGGTACTGCAAGAGGCGGTGTTGTGCTGACTATCAAGAATGAACTTAAGCTCCCCGTTAAGTTTATCGGTGTGGGTGAGCAGATTGATGACCTTCAGCCCTTTAAACCCAAAGTTTTCGCAAAGGCTCTTTTTGAAGACACATCAGTGACCTTCCAGGATGAGGACTAAAAGATGAAAATAATTATTGCAACTCACAATAAACATAAACTTCAGGAAATGAGCCGTATTCTCGCACCTATGGGTTATGAGGTTGTGACTGATAGAGACATCGGCATCGAGCTTTCAGATGTGGAAGAAAACGGCAAGACTTTCCTTGACAATGCCAGAATCAAGGCTGAGGCAGGGGTTAGAGAAAGCGGACTGCCTTGCATAGCAGACGACAGCGGACTTTGTGTTGATGCTCTCGATGGTGCACCCGGTGTCTTCTCTGCAAGATACAGCGGTGTCCACGGTGACGATGACGGCAATAACCGTAAACTTTTAGCTGAGCTTGAGGGAGTACCCGCAGAGAAAAGAACAGCACACTTCGCTTGTGCTATATGTGTCAGCTTCCCCGACGGCAGCGAAGTCACAGCCACAGGTAAATGCGAGGGCTATATCGGCTATGAGAAAAAGGGTAGCAACGGCTTCGGTTATGACCCCTTATTTATGGTGGGGGACAGAAGCCTTGCTGAGATGTCAGCCGAGGAAAAAGATGCGATCAGCCACAGAGGCAACGCATTAAAAGAATTACAGAAGATATTACCCATATTATAAGGAGCAATTTAAATGACAGGTAAAGAAAGAGCAGCTTTCAGAGCACAGGCTAATCACCTCGAACCTCTTTTTCAGGTAGGCAAAGGCGGTATGTCCGAGGCTCTCATCAAGCAGACAGACGACGCTCTCAGAGCAAGAGAGCTTATCAAGGTTAAGGTTCTTCTTGAATCTTCACCTATCACACCGAGAGAAACAGCTGATGAGCTTGCAAAAGCAACAGGCGCTGAGGTTATTCAGGTTATCGGTGGCGTAATCGGGCTTTACAGAGAAAGCCCCGAGCTTAAGGAAAAAGCACTTCAGAAAGAAAAGAACAAGAAAATGGCAGCTAAAAAGGCTAAGGAGAAGCTCTATGCCGCTAAAAAAGAGGGCAGAAAAGTTTATTTCAGAAGCCAGAGCAAGGGTAAAAAATAATGCGAATCGGTATTTACGGCGGAGCTTTTAACCCGGTGCATAAGGGTCACGTGAAGCTAGCCCAAGAAGTAAAGACTAAAGCAAACCTTGACAAGATTATCATAATGCCCTCAGGGGTGTCACCTCACAAGTCAAGCGGTTCTCTTGTTGACAGTATTCACCGACTCGAGATGTGTAAACTCGCTTTCGAGGGTGAGGATTATATCATAAGTGACCTTGAAATTAAGCGTGAGGGCAAGAGTTACACTGTTGATACGGTGACTGAGCTTAAGAAACTCTACCCCGACGATGAGCTTTATCTCATTATGGGTTCGGATATGCTTTTATGCTTTCACAAGTGGTATCGCTATGAGGATATTCTCTCGGCAGTGACTATCTGCGCCACCACAAGGCAGGGTGATATCAGCCTCGATGAACTCAAGGCTTACAGCCGCGATGTTCTCAGGAAAGACACTCTTATCATCGACTTCGAGCCTTTTGAGTGCAGTTCAACCAAGGTGAGAAATGCACTGCTTTCTTGTGATGATGCATCTTCGTCAGTACCCTGCAAGGTTTTAGCCTATATAATTGAAAAGGGTCTTTACACCGATGAGTATACGAAGATAAGACAGCTGCTTCGAAGCAGACTCGACGGTTATCGCTATATACACTCTTTAGGTGTTGCAGATTCAGCAAGGGACCTTGCCAAAATTTACGGTGCCGATGAAGAAAAGGCGTATTTTGCAGGTCTTCTTCACGATATTGCAAAGAATACCCCGAAAAATGAGCAACTCGAGCTTATGGAAAAGGGCGGTATAAAGCTTAGCGTCTCAGAGAAGAACAATCCTGCGCTGTGGCACGCTATGGCAGGTGAGTGCTATCTCAGACTCGAAATGGGCATCACCGACCCGGAAATTCTCGGCAGTGTACGCTATCACACCACAGGCAAAGAGGGGATGACCCTTCTTGAAAAAATTATCTATGTTGCCGACTATATTTCAGCTGAGAGAAACTATCCCGATGTGTATGTCATGAGAGATTTATCTCTTAATCATTCCCTTGAAAAGGCTTCGCTTTATTCGCTGATTTATACATTCAACAAACAGACAAAGCTTCAGGGTATAATACACCCGGACAGCGTAGAATACTATAATGAACTTATAATAAGTGGTATTGGGTTGGAATAACCCCTCAGACAAAACCTGCGGTTTTGCCAGCTCCCCTTTCAGGGGCGCCACAAATTGTATTATATTAAATATTATAATCGAAAGGAGTGACGTTAAATGACTGAACTCGAACTTGCAAGAGAAATAGTAAAAGTACTTGACAATAAAAAAGGTATGGATATAAAACTCATAGAAATCACCGAACACTCAATAGTTGCTGACTATTTTGTTATCGTTTCAGGTACTTCAAACACCCACGTAAAGGCTCTGGCTGACGAGGTCGAATATGAGCTTACACAGAAGGGTACTGAGCCCCACCATATCGAGGGCAGAGCAACAGGTTGGATTCTTCTTGATTACAGCAGTGTTCTCGTTCACGTATTCACAGGTGAAGCACGAGAATATTATAACCTCGAAAGACTCTGGCAGGATGCAAGAACTATTGACATTTCTGACATTGTGGAGTAATATTAAGTTTAATGGTGTAAAACCGACTTAACAACTGTAAATAATTAAACGGAGTG